>JAIEQM010000079.1 GCA_019747705.1 Chitinophagaceae bacterium
GACCTGCCTAAGTCCCGCCAGATTTTCTCAAACTCTTTCTCGTAATCATAAAAATTATCAATCTTATTTAAGGCTTGTAATGCTGCATAACGCTTTTGCGCTAAAGCAATAAAATTGGCTTCTGTCATGGATTGGTAAGTTGGTTTACCAAATTTAGCCTTTTTTTTATTGCGACAATTTTAAATGCACCCCTATTGGAAATATAATTTCTTGATTGTACATTTAATTTATAATTGAAATAAGTCTAATCTGGGCTATATCTTTTGAAAAATCACGCATCGTTACTCCACATTGTATTTTATTTATTTTACCGGAATCTTTTCATGGAAAGATAGTTTTCTTGCCATGTAAGCAATACTTGTTAAAAGATTTTTGCAGTCATTTTTTGTTTTAAACTCATGAAGCAAAAATGTTGACGAAATATTATACAATTATATTTTTCAAACCGGAAACAGCTTAGTTATGAGCAAGATTACAATGCATTTTTCTTTTGTAAAGAGTTTGAAAACATTTGCTTGTTTTGTTTTACCTGCATTATTTTTTTTCATTGCAATTTCTTGCCCGGCCCAAAAAAAGCAATTATCTGCCTCTGATAAAGTAAGCATAAAGATTGGTCTTATTGATCATTCAAAACTCCGCAATAATTATCGTGCATTTGTAAAGGCTAAGGAAAATTTGGCTCTGCAAAATGCAAATAATACAAAAGAGTACAGCACATCATTGAAGCAATTGGAGACCAAAACTGAAAAAGAATTAAAGCAGGACAGTATCCGGGGTGGTAATAACCGGGAAAAAATCAATCAGGATTTCCTATTGCAAAAAACAGTGCTTTTTAATGACTATAAAGCTAAGCAGGAGCAATTGAATAAACAAAGGATAAAGATTGCAGAAGAGCATGAACGAAAAATAAATATCGCCATAAGCAATGTACTTTCTGAACTTGGGTTTACTGATATAAAACCTATGACAAAAGACGATAAGGAGCAGAAGGGGGAAGATATCACTGATCTGATTCTTGCACAACTTAATAAAAACTGATTTATGAAAAAGAGTATCTATTCACTGTTTTTTTTCTGTTCGTTTATTTTTTTCTCTTTTTGGAGCCCTGCTGTAGTTGCACAATGTTATGAGGATTTTTATGTTTATCAGTCTTATCCTTACGGGGCACTTTGCTCACCGCAGTATGCAACATTAAGGGCCGAGTATTTTTCGTATAATGGAAATGTGAATGGCGAGTTTAGATGGTACACAAGTGATACCGATCCGAATCCTGTGTACACAGAGTACGTATCCTTTTCGGATTTAACAAGTGAATACGGCTTGTATGCGAGTAATGGCACAACCATGTGGGTAAGCTATTTTAATTATAATACCTACTGTGAGTCTTACCGCACACCTTACACATTCTATATAAGCCCTTCTCCAACAGTAACACAAGACTATGCAAAACAATGCCGGTATGATCCCGCAAAAATCCAGGTAAGCAGTAATACTTCCGGGGTAACATTTCAGCTTTACAAGCTAACTGAATACTATGATCCTTATTGGGGATGGGTTCAGAATTATCAATTAGAACAGAGCAATACATCCGGGTACTTTGAAATATTTGGTTTTAATGCTTCAACGGATGCAGATAAGTACTATGTAAAAGTTTATCAGCCATATGGTTGCTCAACTCCCTACTATTACCAATTATGGTTTGAAATAACAGGAGCGGCGCCCCCGTCCATTAGTGGAAACACATCTGTAAACGTCGGTACAGGCGGCATGCTTTATGCATCCGGCGCACCAGATTTCAGATGGTACGATTTATCCGGCAGCCTAGTGAATTCCGGGGTTGCTTACACAATTCCTTCAAACTTTATTGCCGGGGATTATACGCTGAATGTGCAGGGAATAAGCAGCGACGGCACCTGCCTCACAGATGTGGCAACTGTTAATTTCTCTGTTAATCATCCCGGAGTTAGTTATACCCCTTTATACAACAGTTCGAATTTTGTAAAAACGATTGATCTTTCAAAGCCTGTAGGCACAGTTGCAGGTACGCCTGGTGTTAGTTCTTCAGGCGGGGCAACATATACAATACCTATTTATACTCCACCGGGTACTAATGGATTAAATCCATCTGTTAGCATAGTGTATAATTCCCAAAGTGGTAATGGAATTGCAGGGCATGGATGGAACATTGCAGGTTTGTCAGCCATTTCCAGGGCTGGGAAAAATCTTTATCATAATGGTATAGTAGCTCCGGCTTCTTATACAAATCAGGATGCTTTTATTTTAGATGGCAATCGCTTAAACCCGATAACAGGAGTTAATGGGTCTAATGGAACAGTTTACGCTACTGAGTCAGAAAGTTTCTCAAGCATAATTTCTTACGGAGGGTCTGCTGATAATCCCGTATGGTTTAAGGTAGTTGGAAAGGATGGAAGTATTATGGAATTTGGTAATACTAATGACTCCCGTTTTCTTTCTAATAACGGCCAAAATATTATGATCTGGCGAATAAACAGAATGCAGGATATTAACGGAAATTATATTGATTTTAAATATGAGAATGGTTTCAGAGAAAGCAGGCTGAGTGAGATAAATTATACTGGTAATGCAAATACAGGTTTATTGCCTTATAACAGGATTAAATTTGATTACGAAACCCGTCAGGATAAAGGCATTAGCTATGATGGTGGGTATACGATGGAATCAAGGCATTTGATTTCAACTATTACAGTTATTCAGGAAAACACAGCATTTAAGTCATATAAATTCAACTATGGCTTTAATAACACAACATCACTTTTAAATGAACTGGTAGAAACCGGAAGCGATGGCGCTTCCCTCAACAGCACTATATTTCTTTATGGGGATGAGCCGCAAAATATATTGACACAATCTACCGTTTCTCTACAGGGGCCATTTAACTTTTTTTCAGGAGATTTTGATGCAGATGGTAAAACTGATTTGCTGGCTACTCAACACTATTTTGATAATACTGCCGGTGTGCGTCTGGATTCTTCTTATTCATTAATTAAAGATGTAAATGAATACTCCTATTCACTGATGTACAAAAAAAGTTTAGGCCAAAACTCAGGGTCACAAATTTTGCAGGATAAGAAGTACGTTAACTTTTTAACGGCTGACTATAATGGAGATGGAAGGGATGACGTAACTGAACTTCACACTTCTGCTGAATATGTTAATCTTTGGGGACAGGCAGGAAGGTATTACAGAAGAATCAACGACGGAGTTATCAATCTAACAAAAAACCAAAATACACAAACAAGCGGCTATTATGAGTATGAACCATTTCCATTTGGTTATCCTGCAGATTTGTTTGGCAATACTTATCGTTACGTTGGAAGCAAAGGTAATTTTTTTATACCGGGCGACTTTGATGGAGATGGTAATAAGGACTTTATTTTTGTATTGGCATGGAAGAAATATTTCACTACAATTGTTGCAATGCCATTTTATGAATTTAAATACAAAGCATTTTTAACCAGCCCTTCTACCAATGAAGTTAATCGGGAAGTAATGGGATTGGGTTTCGGAGCAAATACAACTCCTGATTTTTATGCCGGAACAGTTGCCGATGCTGATATGATTCAAGTTGTTGATTTTGATGGCGACGGAAAAACCGAAATACTAGTAACAAAGGATAATCAAAGTTACATCCTTCGTATTCAAAGGCTTGCTCCTTCTACGGGTCAGTCATTTGGAAGTACAGTCATCTATACAACTAATGAAATTACTAAAGACAGTAAAGTTTATCCGGGTGATTTTAATAACGACAGAAAAACCGACTTGCTGGTAAGGAATGCCAATGGAAGCTGGAAAATATTATATGGAACCAGCACATCATATACCATACGATCATTTAGCTTCATTCAGCAGCCAAATGTAATAAGCCAGCAATCAGACAAAATTATTATTTCTGATTTTAATGGCGATGGATACAGTGATATATTACATGGATTCCGGGACGGTACAACAAATACTTCAAGGTTCTCAATTTATTATTACCGGGGATTAAATAGCGCTACTCCATTTTTTCACGAACAGTATGTTTATAATAATTTGTTGGCATATGGTGATTTTACAGTGGGTGATTTTAATGGAGATGGCAGAAGTGACTTGTTAAACAGGTACAATGTAAATCAACCTGCTGATTTTATTTCTTTTAAACCTAATGGTAAAGAAAGGCTGCTTTCAAAGATTACAAATGGGCATAACATTACTGTTGAATTTCAATATAAAAATTTGACTGACAGAACTACTTATCCCTATTTTTACACCCGTACTGTTTCATTGGATAATCCTGCGAGTAAAAATCCATATAATTATATCCAATTGCCCATTTATGCTGTATCAGCAATAAAATCGCCCAACGGTATAGGTGGAATAAACACTATTTCATACAATTATGAAGATGCAGTGATTCATAGAACTGCTAAAGGATTTCTTGGATTTTTAAAAATGGAATCAAAAGATTTAATTAATGGCATTACTTCAGTAACAGAAAGCGAGATTAATACTGAATTTGCAGTTCTTACCCTTAAAAAGCAATTATCTAAGTTTGCATCCAGTGGAGAGCTTCTGTCAGAATCGTTTTTCAACTTTTCTTTTGTTAACCTCTCCACAGGTTATAATGACCCTAAACGTTTTTTCATGCGCAATGACAAAACGCTAACTATTGACCACATCACTGGTGCTGCAACTGAAAACACTAACACTTATGATAATTATGGAAACATTATATCCAGTACGGCTAAAGCCGGCGCTTTGTCCGGAAATACAGTAAACGCTGTTGAAACAGTTGTAACAACCACCAGCTTTAGTGCTTTCAATACTCCTTTCCCCGCACGCCCAACAGCCATTACTGTAAATAAAACAAGAACAGGCGCTGCTGCTCAAAGCAGTACAACAACTTTCAGCTATAATACCAACGGTTCTCTTGCTTCCCAAACAGTGTTTTCAGGATTGCCCAAAAGTGTAACAACATCTTACAGTTATAATAGTTTTGGTAATGTTACATCCGTATCTGTTGCATCAGCAGGGCTAACCACCAGAACATCCGATGCGGTTTTTGACAGCAAAGGGCGATTTGCCGTAACAAAAAGTATTCTCATACCGGGCAGTACAGCGTTAACTGAAACTTATACCTATGATGCCAAATGGGGGCAACCTCTTTCACATATATCAGGTGACTGTTTAACAACCCTGTTTGAGTATGATGCTTTTGGCCGCCCCAAGAAAACAACATTCCCCACAGGTGCTTTTGTAAGTAATTCATTAGTGTGGGATGTACAGGGTGGAAATGTTTTTTATGGATTTACTGATTACTCAGGAGGAAAAGCCGATTCAAAACAGTGGTTAGATGTACTGGGGCGACCCACAAAGATGCAGGTGGCTGGTTTTAACAATCAATGGCTCACACAATTAACTACCTACAATACAAAAGGGAAAGTTGCATCACAGACCAATACCTATTATTCAAATGAATCACCTGTTACAACTATCTATAGTTATGATTCCTATAATCGTGTAACTAATGTAAGCTCTCCGGTTTCGAGCATCAGTACAAGTTATATGAAACTGGCCAATGCGCAATTCCAGGTGGTAACATCCAACGGCGCCGGGCAAAGCACCACAAAAATTACGGATGCATCGGGTAAAGTAATCCAATCAATTGATAATGGCGGCCAGCTTAATTTTTCATATGACAGCAGGGGTAACCAGTTAACAGTAACACATGGCAGCAACACATTAGTGAGCAGTATTTATGATGTGTATGGAAGGCAAACCAGTCTTACTGATAAAAATGCGGGAACAATCAGTTATCAATATGATGCGTTTGGACAGTTAACCCAGCAAACTGATAATTTAGGAAACACCTACACCATGAATTATGATATTCTTGGCCGGGTTACAAACAAACAAGGGCCCGAAGGAACAACTACTTATGAATATTATTACAATGCCGGTACCGGATGCAGAAACAGTAATATTACAAAAGTAACAGGGTTTAACGGTGTTATCAAAGAGTTTACCTATGATGCTTATCAGCGGATGCAATCAGAAAAGTTAACTGTGGACGGCACATCTTATACTACGCAATATGCCTATAATATTTTTGGGCAACTTACACAAACCACCTACCCTTCCGGCATTGCAGTGAATAACAGTTTTGATAACAATGGAAACCTGCTTACGGTTTCAGGCGGTAATGCAGGCAGCCCGGTTACACTTTTTACCGCAACAGGCATGAACGGTTTCGGGCAATATACCAGCTACTCAATGGGCAATGGTAAAAGTTCTGCAGTTACTTACAATTATGGAATACCCACACGTTATTACACACAGGGTGTACAGGATTTAAACCTGAATTTTAATTATACAACGGGTAACCTTACAAGCAGGTATGATGCTATCAAAAACCTTACAGAAAGTTTCCAGTATGATAATTTAAACCGCTTTAATACAGCCGCTATTGGCAATACGCAGCAATTAAACGTAAATTATGATCAAAACGGAAGTTTATCTATGGGCAATATTGTTTCAAAAACAGATGCCGGTAATTATGTGTATAAAAATGATAAAATAAATGCAGTAGCATACATTACAAATCCTGCCGGGCCTGCGGCCCCACCTGTTACTAATAATACAGGTTTACAAACCATTACTTATACACCTTTTTTAAAGCCTGCGACGATAGCAGAAGCACCTTTCCTGCATCTTACCTATACTTATGGCCCTGATTACGAACGTGTAAAAAGTGAAATGATAGAAGGAAGATCGTTTGAAACAAAACTGTATTTTGGAAATTATGAACAACACAGCAAATTGGGGTTAACCCGTGAAACTCATTATATAGAGGGGGGCGATGGGCTTTGTGCAATGATTGTGAGAGAATCGGGTGTAAATAATTTTTATTTTGTGTATAAAGACCATCTGGGCAGCCTGCTTACCATTACCGATATTAATGGCAGTGTAGTGGCGGAGCAGAACTTTGATGCATGGGGCAGAAACAGAAACCCTGTAACCTGGCAGTACATTTCAGTGCCTGATGTGCCTGTTTGGCTCTATCGTGGTTATACCGGGCATGAGCACCTGCCAAACTTTGCATTAATTAATATGAATGGCCGGATGTATGATCCAGTACAAGGGAGAATGTTGAGTGCAGATAATTTTGTGCCAGGCACATTTAGCACACAGGCTTTTAATAGGTATTCTTATGCTCATAATAATCCTTTAACTTTTATTGATCCGGATGGGAATCACCCCGCTGCTGTTGTAATCCTTATTGCTGCAGCTAAAGCAGCCGCCATTTCCACTACAGTCTATCTTGCAACAAATTTCTTGTTTGGTGATCCCGATAACATTACTTTAAGAGGTACACTTACTGCTGCAGGAATGGGGGCACTTGGAGGGGCACTTGGAGGAACCTTTAGTTTGCTCGGTAATAGTATTGGTGCTTTCGGTCAGTCTTTATCTTATTCTATGATGCAAAACGTTGCTTCGCAAATAGCAGTAGATATAGCATTTGGAAACCGGGTAACTTTTGGAAGTGTTGCAGGAGCAGCCCTTGGCGGGTTACTTGATGGTTCGATACCAGAGTTTAAAGGAATACCTTTTAAAAAATATAATTTTGGAGCAGGTGTTGCTAATGCAGCAGCAGAATTGGCTATTAACAGCGCAAGGGGCGCATTTGTAGGTGGCTTTAGCTCCGTTGTTGGAGGCGGAAGTTTTGAAGAAGGTGCGAGAAGCGGTGCTATGAGTAGATTTATCAGGACTTCAATTAACCTCGCAGTGTTAGGCCCAGCCATTCGCCCAACAGGAGATATTAAGTTGGCCCTGAATAAAATGGAAAAAGATTTGGATATAAAACTTACCGGACCTTACGGGCCAACGTATAGGGTCGGGGGCATTTGGGGCAGGGGTTTAACTGTTGGAAGATCAGCAATGATTAGTAATGGTCAATGGGAAAGAGATATAAACGACGTAGGGACATGGGTACATGAGTCTTTTCATTATTATCAACAATTACAACAAGGTTGGGCTCGAATGTTTGCAAACGGTGTTAATGAGCAGTTTTTTATAAATTCTAGGTATGTTGATGTTTATGATATAAAATATATGGACAGATTTAATGAAGCAGCTGCAAACTATTATCAAAGGGTATTATTTCCAAGACTAAAATAATAGTAAAATGAGTATAGTAAAAGTATTATTGACATTATCTTTTATTGTTGTTATGTTAACAGCTTGCCCAATGAAAGAAATATACAAATATAAAGGAGGGGTTATATCTAGTCATGGAATTGAGCTTTCCCCCCAAACTGTATATTATTCTGAATTCAAGGGTGAATTTAAAGCTGATTTTGTTTTAAATATTTTTAATACTTCTAATCAACCAATAGTTTTAAACTTCAAAGAAACTTTTTTATTAGCTGAAAATCAAAAAATAGCTATTGAAAATGTAATATTTAAGTTTGGCAAGGAAGGCGAATTAGAATCTTCAACTAATTTGACCATTCCCCCCCAACGAGATACTTTGATTGGTTTGTATTTTAAAGGAAAAATGTACTCTTACAAAGGTGATATCAACTTAATCTTTAAAAGTAATGATATAAACATTCAAATACCTTATAAGCGAATTCTAAAAAAATGATTTAGAAATAAATTGAACTCACAAATTATTTAAATATGAAGAAATGTTTATTACTACTACTCTTCGGAGTAATTATGAGCTTTTTAAGCTACGCCCAGCAACTGCCCCTCGGCACCTGCGGTATTGTTTGCACTTACGATGCTGCGGGCAACCGTTTAAAGCGGGTTTATTTTTGTAATAATGGAACAGACCCTTATCCTTCAAGGAGGGTGCCAAACGATACCCTAAACAAGCCGCAGATAACAGAAGAGGTGCAAATGATAGATGCTTTGTATCCTAACCCCACTACCGGCCGTTTTTTTGTAATGTTCAGTAAAGAATTAAAAAATGCATCGGTAGTTCTTATGGATATGAGCGGCAAAGTAGTGCAGCAAATGGTGGGTAATGGGTACCGGCTTAGTTTTGATTTATCGAATATGGCAAGCGGCACCTATATTGTGAGGATAGAAGATGAGGGGCTTATTATCACCAAAAAAGTAATAAAACAATAAGCTTTTTTGAAACGCTTACCACCGCCCTGTAACTTTAAGCTATGAAACATTTGTTACCACTTTTGCAGTATTTATTTTAGTAATCCTTTTTGCAGGTTGCAAAAAAGATGGAAAAGGTTGCTGGCAGGGATATAACCCCGCCGGTTACAAAATACCCGGGTTGGTTGTATGTAATAAAACCAAAGCGGAAGCAGAGGCCCTGTACCCCATGTATTGGTTTTATAAACAGGGTGAGGCAGAATACTGCTGGAAGATGGAAATTGGAACAACCGTTTCTTATGTTTATGAAATGCCTGAATCAATAACCAAAGCATACATTTCCAATAACGCAGCTTACAGGTTTACCAAAATTAATTGCAACAGTTTCTGCCACTGTGAGTGGCATGAGAAACACAAAAGCAAAATTACAGGGCTTTTTGGGTCCGTGAGACTCATTTCAGAAACCTTCATTTCTGCTGACGCCTGCAGCAAATTAACAGTGGGCAGAGTTATTGTTGTAAGAGAAACGGCAGACTCACTTATTACAAGGGAATTAAAAAATAAGCTGCCATAGATTTAATATAGTTTTCATTTTTTACAAGCTTGTAATTGCTTTCTGAAGTAATACCGCTTATAATTATTATTTAGTCCATAGCTTACTTTTGTGCGGTATTATACGTTTCAAAAGTTGAACGCTTTTTTATTGGACTATATTATATTTAAAATTGGTATAACCTGTGAGTAAACAGGAACGTTAAAAAGCCCTCTGTAGAAACAGAGGGCTTACGATTGCTTGCTATAATATAAATGGGAACTAAAAAAACGAACTTAATATCGTTCAGAAAATACTTGCGTTATTCAGTTGACTAATTAAAATTTATAAACCACTGCCAGTATAAAACTGAGTGTATTTTTTTGATTGAATGCGCCTTTTGAATCAGCATAAATAGATGCGCCAGCAGCTTCGTAACGTATTTCAGGAATAAACATAAAACCTTCTGCTTTGAAATTAGCAGATAAGGTATTGGCAAAAATGGTAGTGCCCAATCCTTTTACAGCTTTTTCATCATTAAAATATTCGCTGCGCCATGTTAAACCAAATGCAGCGGTTGGATCATAGTTGAAATAGCCTGCAAAGCCATACCAGTTTTTTGCTTCTGCACTTTTGCCTCCGTCCCATACCTGTGAACGGTTGAGTGTTCCGTTAACACCTATACTGAATTTACTGCTTACAGTATAGGTACCCACAATATCAAATTGGTTTACGATAGAAGTATCAGGAGCTTTACCGCCCACAAAGTTGGCGTAGAATTTCAGTTTATCTGTTGCTGCAATGCTGTACTGTGCAATCAGAAATTTTTTATTGATTTTTCCTGCGGGAGGAATACGGTAATCCGTTGCATTACTCAAACCTAGCATGAACGTGCTTTTACCTTTTGCATATTCAGCCTTTAAACCGGTGTGCGTGAAAGGTCCGTTGGTAAACATATAACTCATGCTGTAGTTGCGGTTGAGTTGCGGGTCAACCAGTTCATAACCCACATGTGTTGCCCAGGTACCTACAGTAAATTTTAAATCCTTTGCGGGCGAATAACTTACATAAGCCTGTTTTACAGCAGAAAAAATTCCTGTTTCATTGTATGCAAATTCCTGGGCTCTTGTTCCAAAACCCAAATCAAGAACAGCTCCAACTTTTGAACCTGTATGTTCCAGTTTTACCGATGCCATACCCAATGCAAATGAATTCCGGCTGTTGGTAAAACTGGTTTTGTTATTAGGCGCCTGCTTTTGTGTGTTGTACCGGAAATAAACATCAGCCGAACCGGAAATAGTAAGCGCTGGTTTCTTCTCCTCTGGTGGAGCTTCTGTTTTTGTTTCTGTTGAAGGAGGTGTTGCGTTGTTTACCGCCACGCTGGTTTCCTGTGAAAAGGCAAAGAGCGTTGTGCACAGGGCGAAGCCTGTTGCAAAGATTTTTTGTAACATTGCAGTTGATTTTAAGTGTTAATAAGGGTACAGCAGATGTATTGCGCCAACAACTCATCATAATGCTGTACCTTTTTTATTAAGAATGTTTGCTAAGGAAAAAATCAGCAATCATACATTTTGTATGTGACAGTTAGATGATTGCTGATTGTAAACAATTATTCGGTGATCGCTTCTTCTTCCACCTCTTCTTTCATCAAACCATTTTTCTGCACCAGCAATGTACCCTGTAAATATTTTTCGTTATGCTGTGTTGCATCAAGACCCAATTCTTCTTCCTCTTCAGTTACACGCATAGGAAGAATAAAGTTGATGAATTTAAAAATGATATAAGAAGCAGTAAAGCTAAAGGCAACAACAATTACCAATGCTTTTACCTGTGTAAAGAAGAAATCAAAATTGCCATAGAACCATCCGTCATTACCGGCAGCGTTAACTGTTTTAGTTGCAAACAAACCCGTCATGAGCATACCCACCATACCGCCAATACCATGACAGGGGAATACATCCAGTGTATCATCCAATCTTGATTTTTGTTTGTAAAAAACTGCAATGTTTGAGATAATCGCTGCAACAGCGCCAATGAAAATACTTTGAGGTATGGCCACAAAACCGGCTGCAGGTGTAATGGCTACTAAACCCACTACTGCACCAATACAAAACCCGAGTACAGAAGGTTTTTTACCACGCAGTACATCAAAAAACATCCAGCTTAAACCGGCAGCCGCAGCAGCAGTGTTGGTTGTTGCAAAAGCAGAAACAGATAATGCGTTAGCACCCAAAGCAGAGCCCGCATTAAAACCAAACCATCCAAACCATAAAAGACCTGTACCAATTAAAACATAAGGAACATTGGCGGGAGGGATTTCTTTGTTTTCAATATGTACTTTTCTGCGTTTCAATACCAATGCACCTGCTAATGCAGCGCAACCTGCAGAGATGTGTACTACAGTACCACCTGCAAAATCAAGCACTCCCCATTTAAACAAAAATCCTTCAGGACTCCAACTCCAATGTGCCAAAGGCGCATAAACAAGTAAAGAAAATAATACAGTAAATAAAATGTAAGAAGTAAAACGAATACGTTCAGCAACTGCACCCACCACCAGGCCGGGCGTGATTACTGCAAACATCATTTGAAACATCGCAAATAAACCTAATGGTATTGTTAGCTTGATTGCAGTGTCACCTGCTGCAGGACCTATAACGGGAGCACCCGACATTACATCTTTAAAAAACAAAAATGTAGATGGGTCGCCAATAAAACCGCCAATAGATTTACCAAAGGCAAGGCTAAAACCAACTACCACCCAAAGCACACCAACAACACCGGCTGCCACCACGCTTTTTATCATGGTGGAGATTACATTTTTACGGTGAACCATTCCGCCATAAAAGAATGCCAGGCCGGGTGTCATTAAAAATACAAGGGCAGTTGCAACAATAATCCAGGCAATATCTGCCGCAGAATAGGCGCCTGCTTTATCTTCATAATGAGGAAAAGCAGGAATAAAAAGGGCAGCGATAGCAACGGCCGCTAAAATCAAAAACGGAGCAATTTGTCTAGGGCTAACTTTCTTAATCATACATATAAGTTTTAAGTGGTCAAATACATTAGATAAATATCTAATTAATAATATCCGGGCTAAAATATTAATAATTACTTAAAAGTTATTTCAAATTTTTTAACATTAAAATATTTAATATGTTTTTGAAAATAATACTACTTTATCATCTAAAAAACTAAAAGCCAATGACTTATATAGAATCATTGGCTTTGGGCGGCATTAAAGTGTTAAAATAAACTTAACTGATTGATTGCAAGCTTAAATGCGTGGGTTGCTCTTTTGTTTCAAGTAATGAAAGTCCCATCAGGAATTCATCCACCTTTCTTGCACATTCCCGGCCTTCGCTAATGGCCCATACAACTAAACTCTGACCACGCCGCATATCACCGGCTGTAAAGACTTTATTAATTGAGGTTTGATAAGCTTTTTCTGATGCTTTTACATTTTTACGTTCATCCAATTCAGCACCCAGTTGCTCCAGCAAACCATTGTACTGCGGATTGACAAAACCCATGGCAAGAAGCGCTAATTCACACGGAATGATGCGTTCACTTCCATCTCTTTCACCAAAGGAAGAAGGCCTGCCATCTTCTCCACTCTTCCATTCCAGGTCAACAATTTTTAATGCTTTCAATTTTCCCTCTTCATCACCTATAAATTCTTTGGTAGCAACCGCCCACTTTCTGTCGGCGCCTTCTTCATGCGATGAGGTTGTTTTCAACGTCATGGGATAAGAAGGCCAGGGCATAAACGGTGTTCTGTCTTTTGGGGGTGTGGGCAATAATTCAAACTGTGTAACACTTGCCGCTTTATGACGATTACTTGTTCCCACACAATCACTTCCTGTATCGCCACCACCAATTACCACAACATTTTTACCAGTGGCGAAAAGATCTTCAGCATAAATATTGCTTTCAATGGTTGCATTGGCTAATGGGTCAGCATTGGCAACACGCTTGTTTTGTTGTTTTAAAAACTCCATTGCAAAATGCACCCCTTTCAATTCACGCCCGGGAATGTTTAAATCTCTCGGCACAGTGGAACCACCTGCTAAAACAATGGCGTGATACTCCCGCAACAAATCATTTACACTCACATTTATTCCTACGTTTGCATGACATTTAAACACAACACCTTCTTCTTCCATCAGTTTGATTCTTCTGTCCACCACCCATTTCTCCAGTTTAAAATCAGGAATACCATACCGTAATAAGCCACCGGGTTTATCATCACGTTCAAACACCGTTACTGAATGTCCTGCATAATTCAATTGAGCAGCGGCAGCCAATCCTGCAGGTCCGCTTCCAACCACCGCTACTTTTTTTCCGCTGCGTTTGTTGATTTTTTTTGGCTGAACAAAACCTTTATCAAACGCAATTTCAATAATATGCTTTTCTATTTCTTCAATGGCAATGGCCGGTTGATTGATGCCCAGCACACAAGCGGTTTCACAAGGCGCCGGACAAATTCTTCCTGTGAACTCCGGAAAGTTATTGGTGGAGGAAAGGATTTCGTATGCTTCTTTCCATTCTTTTCGATACACCGCATCGTTAAATTCAGGAATCACATTGCCGAGCGGACAACCATTGTGACAAAACGGAACACCGCAGTTCATGCATCGTCCGCTCTGTTCATTTAATTTTTCATCGGTATAACGATGCACAAATTCTTTATAATCGTTTACACGTTCTTCCACACTTCTTTTTGAGGGAAGCTCTCTTGTAAATTCTAAAAATCCGGTTGGTTTACCCATGGACTGTTTCTAATTTATTGTTTTTAGTTTTTTGTTACCGCCATTTGTGCTGCTATGTTGCTTCGGTTGTGTCACTCACTTGTACGTTCTGTAATTCTATTCAGCACCCACCCCTTTCAGTCATAATAAAAGTTGAAACCTCCTCCGCCCCTCCGGGGAGGGGATGGACAGCTTTATACTTTTTCTTTTTTACTGCTTGCTTTTGTTTGCAACACTTTCTTATAATCTTTCGGAAACAGTTTTACAAAATGCTGCAACTGATTTTCAAAATCATTCAACACAAATTTTGCAACGGAGCTTCCTGTATATTGCAAATGCTGCTCAATCATTGCTTTTAAGGTTTGTGCATCTTCATCACTCACAGGGTCTAAGTCAACCATTTCTTTATTGCAATTCTTTTCAAACTTTCCTTTTACATCATACACATATGCAATACCACCGCTCATACCTGCGGCAAAATTTCTTCCGGTATCACCCAGTACCACAACGGTTCCTCCCGTCATATATTCACAACCATGATCGCCCACACTTTCAACTACTACATTGGCGCCTGAGTTACGAACTGCAAAACGTTCACCTGCTTTTCCACGGATGAATGCTTCGCCGCTGGTAGCTCCGTAAAAAGCCACATTGCCGATGATGATATTTTCTTCAGGATTATAGGTGGCTGATTTATCAGGATAGATAATGAGCTTTGCGCCGCTCAATCCCTTTCCGAAATAATCATTGGCATCACCTTCCAGTTCATGTGTGATTCCTTTTGTATTAAAAGCCGCAAAACTTTGTCCGGCTGTTCCTTTGTATTTAAAGTGAATGGTATCATCAGGCAATCCATCACCCCGATACAACTTTGTAATTTCATTCGATAAGATAGTACCAACAGTTCTGTCAGTATTCTTAATATTGAACTCTTTTTTTACTTTTTCCTTTTTACTTAATGCCGGTTGTGCCGCTTCCAATAATTTCCAATCCAGTACATCTGCCAAACCATGATCCTGCTCTTCACAATTGTACAATGGTGTATAGAGTGATGCTGGTTCTTTGTAAAGAATGGGTGATAAATCCAGTTTGCTCAATTTCCAGTGATTGATATTTTCCCGCACCTGCAGGCATTCCACCTGTCCTATCATTTCATTCACCGTTCTGAAACCAAGCTCAGCCATGATTTCTCTCAACTCCGCAACTAAGAATCTGAAAAAGTTAACAACATGGTCAGCGTTGCCTGTGAAACGTTTTCTTAATTCGGGGTCTTGTGTTGCCACACCAACAGGACAAGTATTTAAATGACACTTCCTCATCATAATGCAACCTTCCACTACTAACGCTGCCGTAGCAACGCCCCATTCTTCTGCACCGAGCAATGCAGCAACAGCAATATCTCTTCCTGTTTTCATTTGGCCATCGGCCTGCACCACTACCCTGCTGCGCAATTTATTTTTAACGAGTGTTTGATGTGTTTCAGCCAAACCCAATTCCCAAGGCAACCCTGCATGTTTAATAGATGAAATGGGCGATGCACCTGTACCACCATCATGACCGCTAATCAACACCACATCGGCTTTTGCTTTGGTAACACCTGCTGCAATGGTTCCCACTCCTGCTTTACTTACCAGTTTTACATTGATTCGTGCAGCACGGTTGGCATTCTTCAAATCAAAAATCAATTGCGCCAAATCTTCAATGGAATAAATATCATGATGCGGTGGTGGTGATATCAAACCAACACCCGGAGTTGAGTGACGGGTTTTGCCAATCCATTCATCTACTTTATGACCAGGAAGTTGTCCGCCTTCGCCGGGCTTTGCGCCCTGTGCCATTTTTATTTGCAGTTCATCAGCTTCAGTTAAGTACAAACTTGTAACACCAAAACGAGCAGAAGCAACTTGTTTGATGGCGCTTCGCATACTATCGCCGTTTCCCATTTTTTCATAACGACGTTCATCTTCTCCACCTTCACCCGTATTGCTTTTACCACCGAGCCGATTCATAGCAATAGCCAAAGTTGTATGCGCTTCCCAACTGATGGAACCAAAACTCATCGCTCCCGTTGCAAAACGTTTGTAAATACTTTCTGCTGGTTCTACTTCCTCAATAGAAATGGAAGGACGGTTTCGCTTGAATTCAAACAAACTTCTTAATGTGGCTGCTTTCTCACTCTGGTCGTTAACCGCTTTGGAATATTTTTTAAATGTTACATAATCATTCATACGTGTTGAATACTGTAACAGGTGAATGGTAGTAGGATTGAATAAATGAAATTCTCCTTTTCGTTTCCATTGATAAATACCACCAACAGGCAAACGGTCAACAGGAATATCTTTCCGGCTGAAAGCAAACCAATGCTTCACCAATGCTTCTTTAGCAATTTCTTCCAAACCAATTCCCTGTATTCTGCTGGTTGCTCCTGTAAAATATTTATCAACCACTTCCTGGTTCAAACCGAGAATTTCAAATATCTGTGCGCCCTGATAAGATTGAAGAGTTGAAATACCCATCTTACTGAATACTTTCAGCAAACCATCACACACTGCTTTAATATAATTGTAACGCAGTTCATCCCAACTTAATTCTGTTTGCAGTTTGCCATTCGCTTTCATGTTGCGAATGCTTGCCAATGCCAAGTAAGGATTGATGGCTGTTGCACCAAACGCAATCAAACAGGCGAAGTGATGCACTTCCCACACATCACCTGCTTCAACAACAATACCCACTTCACCACGCAAACCTTTTCTGATGAGATGATGATGCACTGCAGCAGTGGCCAGCAATGAAGGAATATTTGCATGGTCACTATCAACAGCTCTATCACAAAGAATCAAAACTTCAAATCCATCATGTACCGCATCTTCTGCATAACGGCACAAACGTTCCAATCCTTTTTTTAATGAATCAGGTTTACCATCAGCTCTGAAATAAGTTTGTAATGTTTTTGCCTGAAACTTTCCTGTATCAATACTTCTTATTTTCTCCAGTTCTGTACTTGTGAGAATGGGATGTTTCAATGCTACTGTATGACAATGCATCGGATCTTCCAGCAACAAATTTCCATTATTCCCAACAAAGGCTGCCAGGCTCATCACCATTTTTTCACGAATGGGATCTATGGGCGGATTAGTTACCTGTGCAAATAATTGTTTGAAGTAAGATGATAAATGCTGCGGCTGATCACTCAATACAGCCAATGGAATATCAGTACCCATGGAGCCAACAGGTTCTTTACCATCCAGCGCCATTGGTTTGATGAATGTTTCAATATCTTCTGTTGAAAAACCAAATGCTTTTTGATATTTTAAAATGTTTTCATCACTCAGGTGTGTAAAGGCCACTCTTGGTTCGGGCAATTCTTCCAGCCGGATTTTATTCTGATGCAACCAATCAGCATATGGTTTTTGTGAACAGATAGTTTCTTTCAATTCTTCATCACTGATGATTCTTCCCTGCTCCATATCCACTACAAACATTTTACCGGGATGTAATCTTCCTCTCTTGATTACTGTTGCAGGGTCAACAGGCAACACACCGCTTTCACTTGCCATAATCACACGGTCATCATTGGTAATGCAGTAACGTGAAGGACGCAAACCATTTCTGTCTAATGTAGCGCCAATGATTTTTCCATCCGTAAATGAAATAGATGCAGGCCCATCCCATGGTTCCATTATTGAAGCGTGGTATTCGTAGAATGCTTTCTTCACAGGGTCCATCTGTTCATTGCCATCCCATGCTTCAGGAATCAACATCATCATTACATGCGGCAGGCTTCTTCCCGTCATCGTTAATAACTCAATCATGTTATCCAAACAGGCTGAATCACTTTGCCCGCTTGTAACAATCGGCAACAACATCTCCATTTCTTCTTTACTGAAGTTGGGTGATGTAAAACCATGCTCACTTGATTTCAACCAGTTGAGATTTCCCTGCAGTGTATTGATTTCTCCATTATGTGCAATATAACGGAACGGTTGTGCCAATTTCCAGGAAGGAAACGTATTGGTGGCAAAACGGCTGTGCACCAATCCAAATGCGCTTACTATACGTTTATTATTTAAATCAGGAAAATAACCACGCACCTGGGTACTGGTTAACTGTCCTTTATACACAACTGTTTTATAGGAAAGTGATGCAACATAAAATCCAATCGCATCTTTCTTTACTGTACTATTGATGAGATGCGTGGCATGATTACGCAATACAAATAATTTCCGTTCAAACTCATCAGGGTTATTGATATGATCCGGACAGGCAACAAATACCTGTTCCATTTCTGGCTCCACACTTAATGCAGTTGGGCCGATACCTTCAGGATTCACAGGAACTTTTCTGTAAGTCAAAATTTCTAAGCCAAGTTTCTCTGCAGTGCGGTTGAAAATATCACGGCATTCTTCACGGAGTTTAATTTCTTTTGGAAAGAAAATAACTCCCACACCATATTTACCAAATGATGGAAGATGCACACCGAGTTTCAAACACTCTTCAAAGAAAAATTCATGCGGTGTTTGAATCATAATACCTGCACCATCGCCTGTATTGTTTTCACAACCGCATGCACCACGGTGTTCCATATTCTCCAGCACAGTTAATGCATCAGTGATGTGCTGATGCGATTTGTAACCTTTGATACTGGCTACAAAACCGATACCGCATGCATCATGTTCAAAAGCCGGGTTGTATAAGCCTTGATTGCGCTCCATTTACTTTAAGGGTTTAAATAAAATTATGTTTACAGAAATTTCTTTCTGATATGGCAGGCAATGGTTCGGAAATTACCGAATTATTCAACTAACAGGTGTTCAACCTCACCCTCTTTCTCCCTCTCCTGAAGGAAGAGGGAGCAGTACACCCTCTCTTTTACCTTCTATTTATCTTCCACATCATCTATCTAATGCTACTCATCAAACTTCAAACACTCAGCTTTTAATCAAACTTTCAAACAAGCTGGCCTTGTGTCATGCAGTTCCCCCTTTAGGGGGCGGAGGGGGCTACACCAAATACCCAAACGCATTATCATCTTTCCGTAACTCAGTATAATTAATTTGAAAACGCTGCATGTTTGATAACAACGCATCATGGTCTTCTCTTGCTTTCAATTCAATACCCACTAATGCAGGGCCTGTTTCTTTATTATGCTTTTGCATGTACTCAAACCGAACAATATCATCGTGCTCTCCCAATACATGATTCACAAATTCTTTTAACGCACCGGGGCGTTGTGCAAAACGAATGAGGAAATAATGTTTCAATCCTTCAAACTGTAAACTGCGTTCTTTAATTTCCTGCATACGGTCAATATCATTATTGCCGCCGCCAATGATGCAAACAATATTTTTTCCTTTGATGGCATCAGCATAATCATCCAATGCAGCAATGCTTAATGCGCCTGCGGGTTCAATAACAATGGCATCTTCGTTATACAATTTTAAAATGGTGGTGCATATTTTTCCTTCGGGCACCAAATGCATATCATCCAATACTTCTTTGCAAACAGCGAACGTAATATCGCCTACACGTTTTACAGCAGCACCATCTACAAAGCGGTCAATATTTTCTAATGTAACAGGTGCGCCTGCTTTCAACGCTTCAAACATAGATGGAGCGCCTTCAGGCTCCAGGCCAATAATTTTTGTTTTGGGTGAATAGGTTTTGAAATAAGTTCCTACTCCTGCGCTTAAACCACCACCGCCCACGGGAATAAACACAAAGTCAATACCCCCTCCAACTCCCCCTGAAGGGGGAGAGAAATCCTCAACTATTTCCAAACCAACGGTTCCCTGTCCTTCAATGATTCTGTAATCATCAAACGGCGGAATAAAGGTCATTGCATTTTCCTCTGTATATTTTTTTGCAGCCACCGCACAATCATCAAACGTATCGCCTGCCAGTCTTACTTCAATAAAATCTTCACCAAACATTTTGGTTTGATTGATTTTTTGATTGGGTGTGATTACCGGCATAAACACCACGCCTTTTGCATTGAGCTTTTTACAACTGTATGCAAAACCCTGCGCATGGTTGCCGGCACTGGCACATACCACACCTTTCTGCAATTGCTCAGCAGTCAAACTGCTCATCATATTATAAGCGCCACGCAACTTGTAACTGCGTACCACCTGCAAATCTTCCCGCTTTAAATACACATTGCAATTGTATTTACGGCTGAGATTGTGATTCAACTGCAAAGGCGTTCTTGTAACAACTTTTTTTAAGTTGAGGGCTGCTTTGTGAAAATGCAGTTCGGGTTTTGTATGTGTCGTAGTGCTCATTAGTTTAATACAGGTTCGGCTTTTTGATTTTTTACTTTTGCCTTTTGACTTTCACTCGTTATCGCTTTCATCTCTGTCATTGCTGCACGTAATACTGCCCCTACTTTTTCTACCGGGTGATTGCGGATAATTTTGTTTACTTCAATAATGGAACGGTTGTCAACACCATTATCTTTTCCTGCATTGAAGTTGGCGCCGATAACATCTTTATCAACCGTACTCATAAATTCTTTCAGCAATGGTTTGGCTGCATGGTCAAACAAGTAACAGCCATACTCAGCCGTATCAGAAATAACACGATTCATTTCATACAATTTCTTTCTTGCAATCGTGTTTGCAATCAACGGTGTTTCATGTAAAGATTCGTAATAAGCGCTTTCTTCTTTAATACCCGCTTCCACCATGGTTTCAAAAGCCAGTTCCACACCTGCACGAACAAAAGCAACCATCAGTAAACCATTATCAAAAAATTCCTGCTCTGCAATGGGTGCGGATGTTGGCGCTGTTTTTTCAAATGCTGTTTCGCCTGTTGCTTTTCGCCATGTTAATAAGTTCACATCATCATTGGCCCAATCTTCCATCATGGTTTTGGAAAAATGCCCGCTCATAATATCATCCTGGTGTTTTTGAAACAGCGGACGTAAAATGTTTTTCAACTCGGTTGACAATTCATACGCTTTCAGTTTGGCAGGATTGCTCAAACGGTCCATCATCGCCGTAACACCGCCATGCTTTAATGCTTCGGTAATGGTTTCCCATCCGTACTGAATTAATTTAGCCGCATACGATGCTTCAATTCCTTTTTCGAGCATCTTATCAAAACAAAGAATAGAACCTGTTTGCAATACACCGCATAAAATCGTTTGCTCACCCATCAAATCACTTTTTACTTCAGCAACAAATGAAGAACGCAACACACCTGCACGGTGACCGCCTGTTGCAACTGCATAGGCTTTTGCCTGTGCCAATCCTTTTCCTTCAGGGTCGTTTTCAGGATGCACTGCTATTAAGGTAGGCACACCAAAACCTCTATTGTATTCTTCACGCACTTCAGTGCCCGGACATTTAGGCGCCACCATAATCACCGTAATATCTTTTCTGATTTGCATGCCTTCTTCTACAATATTAAATCCATGACTGTAAGAAAGTGTTGCTCCTTTTTTCATCAAGGGCATAATAGCATTGATCACAGATGTATGTTGCTTATCAGGAGTTAAGTTCAAAACTAAATCTGCATCTGGAATCAACTCTTCATAGGTTCCCACTTCAAAACCATTCTCGGTTGCATTTTTCCATGAAGCCCGTTTTTCTTCAATTGCTTCTTTGCGTAATGCATAAGAAATATCAAGGCCGCTGTCACGCATGTTCAAACCCTGGTTCAAACCCTGCGCACCGCAACCAACGATTACAATCTTTTTTCCTTTGAGCACATTTACACCATCAGCGAATTCGCTGCGGTTCATAAATTCACACACACCCAGTTGATTGAGCTGCTCACGAAGCGGTAAAGAATTGAAATAATTTGCCATTGTTTTTTATTTAAAATTTTAATTTTTATGTTACCGGCGACATTGCTACTATTAAACTTTTGTTGCGTCGCACTCTTGTACTGTTTTAATTCTATTCAACACCCCCGCCTGAATGACTCAGTCGGGCAGGCACCCCTTTTAATCAACTTCAATGTTTAAGTCTCTGCCGCCCCTCCGGGCAATGTCATTAAGTTAAGCGTTTCGTCATGCCAGGGAACAGCTTGTCCCGTTTTTACGGGAAGACATCTCATAAAATTTGTACAGCAAGAAATTTATGAGACCTCTCCCTGCGGTCGAGGTGACGCTTAACTTAATGACATTGCCCTCCGGGGAGGGGATAAACATCTTTATTGATTGACTTCTCTATTAAACAACTTGTTCTTCAATAATCCTCTTAATCACTTCAACCTCTGAAGTCCCTCCTTTGGAGGGGTTCGGGGAGGCTTTACATCGAAAACACTTTTTCATTATCATTCAAATACTCATTTTCTATCACTTCTTCGCCAGGCTCACTGTATTCAAACTCTTTTAATTTTTTATGAAAGCCTTCGCTGTTTTTGATGATGGCAATGCGTGCACTGCGTACAAATTCAATTAAGCCGTAAGGTTCCAGTACTTTAATTAAATTATCGGTTTCATCACGCTGGCCCGCCACTTCAAACACGGTATAATCTTTACGAATCACCACTGCTTTTGCTCCATGCTGACTTAACAGCCGTTCCACTTTTACCTGCTCGGCTATAATATCTGTAGGCACTTTGTACATCGCCAGTTCCTGCCAGATGATTTCATCATTGGTGTTGTAATACGCTTTTAACACTTCCACCTGCTTTTCAATTTGCCTGCACAGCTTACGTACCACTTCTTCTGTTTCATTAATCACAATGGTGAAACGGTGCACACTATCCACTTCGCTGGGTGATGTATTTAAACTTTCGATATTGATTTTTCGTTTGGAAAAAATAATAGCGATTCGATTGAGTAAACCCACCTGGTTTTCGGTGTACACTGTGATTGTATATTCTTTTTTTTGCATAGTCACTTTTTTTATTCTCCGGGCTGAAGCCCGGAGCAAGTCATCAATAAAGCCCGGAGCAAGTCATCAATAAAGCCCGGAGCAAGTCATCAATAAAGCCCGGAGCAAGTCATCAATAAAGCCCGGAGC
>JAIEQM010000170.1 GCA_019747705.1 Chitinophagaceae bacterium
AAACTCTTGCTCAGCACCCATGCATTAAACGGACTTAAGGAAGGCCCTGTATTACGAACGAACAAATACAAATCATAAATCAATTCTTTACGGCCCACCACCACACCGCCCAATACCCTTCCCTGTCCATCAATAAATTTGGTGGCAGAATGCAAAACCAAATCTGCACCATACTTGATGGGTTGCTGTACAGCAGGAGTTGCAAAACAATTATCAACCACAAATAATATCTTATGTTTTTTGCAAACAGCAGAAACATATTCCAAATCAATAATATCCAAACCGGGGTTGGAAGGTGTTTCAACATACAACAATTTGGTGTTAGATTTTATGAGCGCTTCAATTGTTTCAGGAGCATTCATATCAAAATAAGAACTTTCAAAACCCCACTTGGGCAGGTACTTCGTCAAAATTGTATGCGTACTTCCAAATACAGCCGATGCAGAAATAATATGGTCACCTTTACTTAAGAAAGTCATGAACGTTGCAAACACGGCAGCCATACCTGTGCCTGTTGCAATACCTGTTTCAGCGCCTTCCAGTTCGGCAATTTTATTTACAAACTCATCAACGGTTGGGTTTTTGAATCTGCTGTAAATATTTACATCCAGCGAATCATCAGCAAATGCCGCAGCCATATCTTCTGCACTGTCATATACAAAACTGCTGGTGAGAAATAAAGGTGTGCTGTGTTCTTTCTGTTCTGTACGTTTTGTTTGTGAACGTATGGCTTTTGTTTGCGGATGCTTTCCTTTGCTCATGGTTGATATTCTTCGTTGTTCACAATTACTTTAAAGCGGATGTTCGTGCCCGACTTGCGCAAAGTAGCAGCAACAGAACAATATTTTTCAACAGAAAGTTCTGCGGCACGCCATGCCTTGCCGGCATCAACCGTTCCTTCAAGAATAAAAGTTAGCTGAACATTTTCCCACAAGGATGGTTCTTTTCCTTCTTCACGGTTTCCATCCACTTCCATTTTAAACGAAGTGATTTGCTGTTTTTGTTTTTTTAAAATACTCACCACATCCACACTGCTGCAACCAATTAATGCTGCTAAAACAGTTTGTGTGGGGCGCATGCCTTTTGCAGTACCGCCCTGGTCAACCGGAATATCAATCATCATGGTATTCCCGGTTGCATCGGTGAGGGTTAAACCGTAATCACCATGTGTATTTGTTGCTGTTATTAATGCCATGCTGTAAAGATAAGAGATAAGGTTTAGACCTTTTCCAGCCAGACCTATAAGGTTTGCAGCGCTGCTTTTCTGCCCGGCAAACCTTATAGGTCTTGATAAAAATTGTGAATGAATTGTTTTGATACCAGCATTTGTTCGCTGTGGCATCGGTGTTGCGCCTGTCCCGATTAATTCGGGGTCGCAATCCCTGTCTGCCGGCAGGCTTTCATCGTTCAGTTACAATGGCATCTGTGGTTTCCATTTCAAATCACCCCGCATTATTGCAGCCAGACCTATAAGGTTTGCAGCGCTGCTTTTCTGCCCGGCAAACCTTATAGGTCTTGATAAAAATTGTGAATGAATTGTTTTGATACCAGCATTTGTTCGCTGTGGCATCGGTGTTGCGCCTGTCCCGATTAATTCGGGGTCGCAATCCCTGTCTGCCGGCAGGCTTTCATCGTTCAGTTACAATGGCATCTGTGGTTTCCATTTCAAATCACCCCGCATTATTGCAGCCAGACCTATAAGGTTTGCAGCGCTGCTTTTCTGCCCGGCAAACCTTATAGGTCTTGAGCCCTGCTTTCGTACATTTGCACTCAATGAAAAAACCAATTCTTGCAGTAAAGTTTGGCTCGGCAGTACTGGCGGGGAAAGATGGAAAAACCAATACATCCATCATCCGAAAAATTGCAGATGAAATTTCTATTCTTCATCAGCGCTATACCATCATTTTGGTGAGCAGCGGCGCCGTTAGCAGCGGTAAACATTTTTTACAGCAATACAAAGGCACTTTAACGGAGAAAAAAGCAGCAGCAGCCGTTGGCAATCCCATTCTCATCAATCTCTATCAAAAATATTTTTCCAAACATCACATAACTGTTGCACAGGCGCTGTGTGAGCGGCATCATTTCAGCAACCGTCACCAGTTTGTGCAAATGAAAAATACATTTGAAGAATTCTGGAAAAACAATATCATACCTGTTGTAAATGAAAATGATTTAATCAGCAACAACGAATTAAAATTTTCTGATAATGATGAACTGGCAACCTTGCTGGCCATTGGCTTTAATGCAGAAAAATTAATCATCTGCACCGGCAGCAATGGATTTTTAGATGCAAAGAAAAAAGTGATTCCAATTGTAAACTCCATTGATGAGCATATTTTGTCTTTCATCAGTTCCGAAAAATCATCAGTTGGTCTGGGAGGCATGTTATCCAAAATCACATTCACGCAACTGGCAACTTCGCTCGGCATTGAAGTTTATATTTCAGGATTGAAGGGTAAAGAACCTTTGCAACAAACATTGGCTTTACAAAAAGGAACATTCTTTAAACCCAAAAAATCAAACTTAAAAGAAAGGCAGAAATGGTTAATGAGCGGTTCGGTTACTGTGGGACAAATTCATGTTGATGCGGGCGCTGAGAAAGCGTTACTCAACAGAAAAAGTTTATTAACTGTTGGCATTACCAAAACAAACGGACAATTTAATGTTGGGCAAGTAGTGCAACTGATGAACGAAGCAGCAGCAATTGTGGGAGTAGCCAAAACAAAACTCACACACACAGAAATCAACCGCAACCGAAACACAAAAAATATGATTGCAGCACATGCTGATGATATTGTGCTGTTTTAGATAATGATTAACTTTAACGTGTTGTGCTATTTAAAATAGCATTTTGTTTTATAAAAGCCCTGTAAGGGCGACATGTCAGTAGAAAATAACAAAAGAACCCTATGCAAAGCCCCATCGGGCAATGTCATTAAGTTAAGCGTCACCTCGACCGCAGGGAGAGGTCTCATAAATTTCGTACAGCTTGAATTTTATGAGATGTCTTCCCGTAAAAACGGGACAAGCCGTTCCTCGACATGACGAAACGCTTAACTTAATGACATTGCCCATCGGGGCGACATGTTTTTAAATAGATTACATGTATCGCCCCGATGGGGCTCTAACTATATTGAAATGATTTTTCTACTGACATATCGCAGCTCTGGTGCTATAAAACAAAAACTTATAATAGCACAACACGTTAACTTTAGTTTACCCTTATACGATTTCGCTTATGTTGAAACCTGAGTTTGCGATATACTTACTACCAAATAATAAAATTCAAAAATGAACAAATTAAAAGCCTGGATATACTTAACTGTAATATTTATTTGTTCAATGTTATTAGCTTACCGATTTGAAGGTCACTACAGAAAGTTTATTAGATACTTATATATATCACTTTCAAATGGAGCGATTTATTTCATTACCCCAAAAAAGGATTTCCATTTTCCAAGCTATGAGTTCATTTTATCATTCGGGCTATTTGTACTGCTGGTCTTCGTTTTCATCTACAGGCAGACTTCTAAGCAAGTAATTATAAATACGATTTTGGGGGTCTTTTTATTTTCAGCATCACTCTTAAGCTATTGTTATTTCGATGGTTTACTTAAAGTCATAGAATGTACAGCTTGCAATGACGGAAGAAGAAAGCTACACTATTGTGATATCAAATATGATTTTTTATTCATACGTAGTTTATTGATATCACTTATCCCATTTGTTATAACGGAAATTAGGACCTTTACTAAAAAAAGAATGCCTGATAAAATATGACACCGATTCAACATAAAATCAAACAAACAGACTCCGTAGCCATTCAACTCCAGCAGTTGAAAGGAACTGTTATCAATGCTATCATCAAAACCTTTGCTGATGAACTTCTGAACAACGCCACCTCCATCATCAAAGCCAATCAAAAAGATGTGGCTAAGATGGAACCAGCCAATCCTTTGTACGACAGGCTGCTGTTAAATCCTGAACGTTTACAATCCATCAGCAACAGTTTAAAAAAAGTAACAAAGCTGGCAGACCCATCAGGCAAAATACTGGAACAAAAAAAATTACCTAACGGAATTCGGCTTCAAAAAATCACCACACCTCTCGGTGTGGTGGCCGCCATCTTTGAATCACGCCCCAATGTAGTGGCCGATATTGCAGCGCTTTGTTTAAAAAGCCGCAATGCCTGTGTGCTCAAAGGCAGCCGTGATGCAGACAACACCAACAAAGCAATTGTAAAAATTATTCATACTGTTTTACAGCAACATCAACTGCCCAAAGAACTGGTATTGTTATTACCACCGCAGCGTGAAGTGGTGAATGAATTGTTTACCGCCACAAAATACATTGATGTCATTATTCCACGTGGCAGCAACAGTTTAATACAGTTTGTACGTAAAAACAGTTTGGTACCCGTGATTGAAACAGGCGCAGGTGTTTGTCATGTGTATGTGCACAAACAAGCTGATGTACAAATGGCAGTTGATATTGTATTCAACGCCAAAACAAGCCGCCCCTCTGTTTGCAATGCTATGGATACAGTGATTGTGGATGAAACCATTGCCAAAATATTTTTATCAACACTTGCTCCTGTGTTTCAGCAGAAGAATGTGATTGTATATGCTGATGCCAAAGGATACAATTTGCTGAAAGGCTATCCGTATTTATTCAAAGCAGGCAAAGAAGATTTTTACCGTGAGTTTCTTTCACTCACCTGTGCCGTAAAAGTTGTGAAGAATGAAAAAGAAGCCATGCAGCATATTGCAGAACATGGCACCAAACACAGCGAAGCCATCATCACAAAAAATAAAAAAGTGGCCGAACAGTTTTTGCAATTGGTGGATGCCGCATCTGTGTATCACAACGCCAGCACAAGGTTTACTGATGGCGAAGAGTTTGGCCTGGGTGCAGAAGTGGGCATTGCCACTCAAAAACTACATGCAAGAGGGCCGTTTGCATTAGAGAAATTAGTTACTGAGAAATGGGTGTTGAGAGGAAATGGACAGGTGCGTTAAAACTAAAGCCCCTCCAAACCTCCCCCGAGGGGAGGCTTAGCTAGTCACAGCCTAACTTATTTATACCATTTTACAATTGTGAGAGTGATGGAAATATATTGATGCCACATGCACTACAAAACAAAGCCTGCCCGAATGAATTCATTCAGGCGGGGATTGCGACGTCCGCCCAGCCTTGCCATTCGGACGGGCAACGAAGATGCCATGAAAATAATTGCTGGTATCAAATAATGTTTTTACTTTCTGTGCTTCTGTGTTTTCAGTGAGCAACACTCACAATATCTTAATCAATATTTTCACACTCCAGATAATTACCAGTACGCCCAGTAACAAATACGCTGTTTTCTTTGGCAATTTACCTGCCAGTTTTGCTGCCATCGGCGCTGCAATAAAACTACCCAGCATCAGTGCAATAATGATTTGCCAGTGACTTACTCCAATTAATGTAAAAAAAGTAAATGCACTGGCGAGTGTTATAAAAAATTCAGTCAAATTCACAGAGCCAACAACATATTTATGACTGCGTCCATTGTTAATTAAGGTTGAAGTTACAATAGGGCCCCAGCCACCACCACCAAAGGAATCAAAGAAACCACCAAAAGCTGCCAGCAAACGGTAATGCTTAAATTTTTTCTGTGGTTTCATTTCACGAAAAGCATTGATGATAAATTTTATTCCCAGCAACAGGGTATAAACAGCAATTGCCGGGCGGATGAACTTTCCATACTCTTCGCCAACAAAAACCAAAAAAACAGCTCCAATTGCTGCCCCGATTACACCGGGTATCACCAATGCCTTGAATAATTTTTTATTTACGTTACCGAATTTGTAATGACTGTAACCGCTAACAGCAGTTGAAAATACTTCAGATGTATGAATACTTCCGCTGATGGCTGCCGGGCTGATGCCGGTTGACATTAACACCGATGCACTTGTAACACCATACCCCATCCCCAGCGAACCATCAACAAGCTGCGCCAAAAAACCTGCAACAATATACCAGTGAAAATTTTTATCGAGTGTTTTATACCACGCAACAGTATCATCAGCTATCTGTTGAAATGGAATGTAGGAAAAAATAAAATGACCAATCAGCATAAAGCCAAAAGCCAGCAAGCAATAAGTAGCAATTTTTTTCCATTTCTTTTCGGTGGCGCCCTGCGAATCGGCTTCAATAAGTGTTTTCGTAATTTCATTCATCTTCTTCACCTTGTATTCAAAATTGCCATTGAGTTTATTTCGTACTGTATGCAGGTTTTCAAGTACTTCATCTAACTCAGCAGGTAGTGCATCATTCAATACTTCTTTAATACGTTTTGCAGCAGTGGGCGATTTTCCATTGGTAGAAATAGCAATTTTTAAATTCCCTTTTTGCACAATGCTGCCGAGATAAAAATCACAAAGTTCAGGCGTATCAGCAACGTTAATAAGAGTTTGCTTTTCTTTTGCCAAAGCACGAATATACCGATGCAGTTCTTTATCATCTGTTGCCAGCACAACCAAATCCCTGTCAAATAAATCGCTTTCTTCAAAATTCCTTTCTATCAAAAGGCATTGGGGATGCTGCTGCAACAAGGTTCTCACTTCTTCTTTTACAAAAGGGGCAACAACAGCAATTTTTGCAAGTGGTGAATTGAAAAGCAAAGATTGCAGTTTTTCCAAACCCGCATTACCTGCACCCACCAGCAGAATATTCAACTGTTCCAGTTTTAAAAAAACAGGGTATAATTGATTCTTATGTTCAGTTACCTGTTCCATGTAATGAAATGGTTTTTTGAAAAGTGAATGTGAGTAAATGCTGTGATGATGATTGGGGCCACAACAGCCACATATAACCGCCCTGCAATTGCGTAGTCTTATTCAGTTGATAAATGGCTGTTGCAATAACCCTGTTCTGGTCAAATGAAAATTCACGGTGTGCCAGTTGCCTGAAATATTCCTCTGAAACATTTACACTCCAGTTTTTTGCAACCTTACATATCAATGCACTCCGCAACCGAAAACGATGAGCCGTAAACGCATCTCTTCTTTTTGTTTCTTCAAAAAAACGCTGTTCAGTTCTCAACCGGTTGTGCCATTGCAGCCCGGGTGAAATTTGTTTTTGATAAAGCAACTCCTGCCATGTTCTGAACTCTCTGCCAAACTCAGGATTGCCTTTATCAAACGAAGTACGTGTAAAGAAAAATGCAACACCTGCTGTTGCTGATAAAGAGGTATTTACCTGGTAACGGATTCCGGTTCTGTATAAGTATTGCGAAGCAGCAGTACGGTTACCCAATGTACGGTAACTGCCATCATTATGCATTTGCCATTTGCCTTTAATTTTTACAGGCACATTAGCAGTAAACCATGCACCGGTTGAAGGCCGTTGTGCATGGGCAGTACATTTTAAAATCAAAAACAATATGACCGGTATATTTTTCATTTTTTAATAGTCAATTTTTTCAATCCACGCTTTTGCATTTCTTGCTGCATAAGAAATAGTAATATCCGCACCGCTTCTTTGCAATGCAGCCCACACTTCCAGGTGTGCTGCATCTCTCTGCAATAAGCCCTGTGCAGCTAAACTTTCAACGGCTGCATACTCACCGCTTACATGATAGGCTGCAATTGGTTTCAACGTTTGCTGTTTGAGCCTTGCAATTACATCTGTATAAAGTGCAGCAGGTTTTACCATTAATATATCAGCGCCTTGCTTTTCATCACGCACTGCACTTGCAACAGCATCATTACTGTTGAAGGGTGAAATTTGATAGCTCTTTCTGTTTTGCAAACCGTTTGTATTGGGCGCTGAATGACAGGCATCACGAAACGGCCCGTAAAACTGGCTGCTGAATTTAGCTGCATAACTCATGATGCTTACCTCATCAAAACCCAATGCATCCAATTGTGTGCGGATGGCAGCAATACGTCCATCCATCATATCACTCGGTGCAATACAATCGGCGCCCGCAGCAGCAAGTTGCGACGCATACTTACGCAGCACATCCACTGTTTTATGATTAATGAGTTGCGTATGTGCTTCATTTAAAATACCGCAATGCCCGTGTGTTGTATAACTGCACAAACAAACGTCAGCAGATATCCAAACCTGTTCACCAAACTGCTGTTTTATTTTTTTTATTATGGATGACGCAAATGAAAAATCAAAATCACTTTCTTTTTTTACTAAAGGAATGGGGAATAATAAAAATTTACTGATACCATTTTGCAAACAATCTTCAATTGTAAACAAAATGGTTTCCGCAGTATCCGCTTCCACTCCATACAATCCCTTCACCAATCTTTTTTCTGCAATACCTTCTTCCACAAACAAGGGCTGTATAAAACTTTTGTGCGAAAGTTTTACTGTTGCCGTAAGTTCCCGTATATGTGTGTCCGTTCTTAAGCGGCGCTGTGTGAGCGGATAAAAGATTTTCTCCATTGTTCAAAAGATTTAATGGTTGGAAAAATAACAGGCTCAACTCCTGCCTGCTGCAGCAAAGATGCTGTTTCGCCTCCTGCGCAAATATGCGTTGCATCATAAGCAGCAAATTTTCCGTACTGTTCGTATTGCGAAAAGCTTGTCCAGAAAATATGTTTCGCCAAAGAAATCTTTTCAGCAATCAATGCATCATTCTTTGCAACCAATTTATAGTTGGCAACTGCATGAAAACCTTTCTGCTTCCACCGCTCTGCCGCTGTTTGATGCGTAAGAATGCAAATATCCTCTGCATTCATCTGTAACAAAGGCATTTGCAATGCAGGTATTAAATTTTCAAAACCCAAAGCATCAGCCGAAGCCGTAACCCAATAACCCTGCTTTGCCAGTTCAAACCATGTTTTGGTTCCCGAAGCAAGAATGATTTTTTGGTTACCAGCATTAGTGCTGCTATTTTGCTTTTGTTGCGTCGCACTCTTGTACGTTCCCAAGTCTATTGAGCTTTTTTGAACAGCTTTATAATTGGCAACAAACACTACTGGTTTATCAATTACAACTTCATCATTGCTCCACTCATAATCAAAGAAGTCTTTCATAAAATCTGTTGATGAAAACAACTGTTCTTCATCCATATTCAGTTGTGGTAAGTTGGTCCATTGCTGAAATGCGAGTCCGCTGTTGTCTTCTCCTGCTGCATATAAATGTGACCCATTCTTTGTCGTAATTATAGTAACTCCAAATTTTTGCAAACAGCCTGTGCCGTATTCAAATGCTTTTTTCTTTTCTGCAATAGCTTCGTTTAACAATGCATCATCATTAATTCTTTTGATTAATTCAACTGCTTCTTTATTTGAAGGATGCGCTTCTGCAACAATGGCTCCCTGGCAGGGGGCTGGCACACATTCAATCAACGGAAGAAGCATAAGTTTTTTATCAGAAAGGAGATGATGTACCAAACCGCTGTCAAAGTTTTGTTTTCCACTATTAATTGTAGTACTGCCAAGTCCTTCCCCCAGGGAAGGATTTAGGATGGGCTTTAATAAACGGTTTAAACCGGCAGTTGCTAAAATGGTGGCATCATAATTTCCATTGTGCAGTTGTGTTAATCTTCCTTCCACATTTCCACGAATGGATTTTGTTTCAATATTGATTTCGCCCACCTGGGGCAAGGCCTTTTTCAGAAACTGAACAGCCATCTCTTCTCTTCTCGGAGAACAGGTGCCAATCACAATGGTTTCACCTTTCATTATTTTATCCATCACATTGGCATTAAAGATGGCCACATCCCTCACATCATCCCTGTCAACAATTGCAAAAGCATCATGACTGAAAAAATGCGGCGCACTCATATCCTTCAATGAATGCACAGCAATATCAGCTTCATCATTTTGCAGGGCTTCAAAAATTTCTTCAGTAAAAAAATCAGTTCCGTCTAATGCAGATAAAGGAACAGTTAATTCACGGTCGCCCCTGCTGCTGCGCCCAATAATTTGAACTTCAGCAAATGGTTCAGCCAAAATAATTTTTTGCTTCACCAGTTCAGCCTGTAATAAACTCAGCCTGCTCTGCCTGCATATAATGCGTACGTTCTTCAATCAATACGTTCTTTAAACTGTTTACCAAATGTGTTATCTGTTCTCTTGTATGCTTGGCGGTTACAATCAAACGCAAACATTCCTCACCCACCGGAACCGTGGGATAATTTACAGGTTGTACATATACTCCATACTTCTCCAGTAATTCATCAGCAATTTGTTTGCACTTCACGGCATCTTTTAGAAGCACAGGAGTAATATGAGAATTATTTTTTGTGTAACTGATACTTGCTTCATCCAGCATTCTTCTTAAAGAATCAACCAATCCAAATACAGAAGTACGCAATGATGCATCACGCTGAATCATCCGGATGCTTTTTTCCGCTCCTGCACAAACAGCAGGCGGTAAGGAAGTGGTAAAAATAAAACCACTCCCAAAGCTTCTGATAAAATCAATGATGGTTTGCGACGCTGCAATATAACCGCCAATTACTCCAACAGCTTTGGCAAGTGTTCCGTTAATAATATCAATTTGCTTCAAAAGGTTATCCTGTTCACAAATACCTGCTCCTCTTGCACCGTATAAACCCACTGCATGCACTTCATCCACATACGTAAGTGCATTGTATCTTTTTGCCAGGCGGATGATTTGTTTTACAGGCGCAACAGAACCGTTCATGCTGTACACCGATTCAAATACCACCAGCTTTGGCTGCTGTAACGGAAGCGATGAAAGTATTTGCTCCAAATGCTTTGTATCATTATGTTGAAATATCTTTTTTTCATTTCCTGCGCTTCTGATGCCTTCAATGATGGATGCATGGTTGCGTTCATCAGAAACAAAAACCAGGTCAGGAATTTTTCTGCCCAATGTTTGCAAGGCAGTAAGATTGGCAAGATAGGCGCCGCCAAAAATCAACGCCGCTTCTTGTTGATGCCATTGAGCAATTGTATGTTCCAGCCACTGGTGATACTGTGTGGTTCCTGATATATTTCTTGTACCGCCGCTTCCTGTACCGCTCTGATGCAATACAAAAGAAAGTTTGTTAATCACTTCTTCTTCCACACTCATACCGAGATAATCATTGCTGCAAAAATTAACGGCACGTTTCGCTTCCCCATTCTTTTCATAGTAAAAAACAGGGAAATGACGGGCGCTCTTGTTCACATTCAGAAAATAACGGTACTGCCCGTTTTCCTTTAAAGAATCAAGTTGCTGTTGTAAATATGACTGGTACTGAAATAGCATGAAAGCTGCAAACATAACTATTTCCTACCATTTCAGTAGACTTTAAAGGCTTCTTTTTCATAATTTTTCATTAACAAACAACTGTTATGTAAAATAATTTACACATTTCTGTGCTGTTGCTTGTTTAGATAGCGTTTCAGGGCTACATTTGCTTAGTCTACTGATTTTATAGATTTTAAACCTCACTCATAATAACAGCCCATGCAGAGCTTTCGTACAGAACTGGAAAATCCCCTGGTTGAAAAAGATATTATTGAACTGGAACAAAAAATCCGTGCTTTCCGTGAAGGAACGATTGCCGAAGAAAAATTCCGCAGCCTTCGTTTGGCCCGTGGTGTATATGGTCAGCGGCAACAGGGTGTGCAGATGGTTCGCATAAAACTTCCTTATGGAAAAATGACATTGGCCCAATGGAAACGCATTGCAGATGTGAGTGATGAATATTCAACAGGCAACCTGCACCTCACAACAAGACAGGATATTCAAATACACTTTGTAAGCCTCGACCGCACACCACAACTTTGGGCTGAACTGGAAAAAGACAATGTTACCCTTCGTGAAGCTTGTGGCAATACAGTAAGAAATATTACGGCTTCTGATACAGCGGGTATTGATAAGGATGAACCGTTTGATATTACTCCTTATGCACATGCTATGTTTGCATATTTTCTCCGCAAGCCAGTATGCCAGGAAATGGGAAGAAAATTTAAAATTGCTTTCAGTAACAGCGAAAAAGATACAGCATTAACATTCATGCATGATTTGGGCGCCCTACCAAGAGTAAAAATAATTGACGGAAAAGAAGTAAGAGGATTTAAAGTATTGATTGGTGGTGGACTCGGTGCACAACCGCATCTTGCCATTACAACACATGAGTTTCTGGAAGAAGATTTACTCATTCCATATCTCGAAGCTGTGCTTAGAGTGTTTGACAGGCATGGCGAACGTAACAGCCGTCACAAAGCAAGAATCAAATTCCTGTTACAAAAAATTGGCATTGATGCTTTCAATGAACTGGTTGACGCCGAACAGCAGGCATTAACCCATCAGCGATATAAAGTAGATGCGGAGCATTTTGCCTCAGCAGCATTACCTTCTTATCAACTGCAATCAACACCTGTTATTAAAAATCAATTGCAGTTTGAACTGTGGAAAAATACCAATGTAATAGAGCAAAAGCAGCAAGGTTATTATGCTGTGTATGTACGTGTGCCCAATGGCAATATCAGTTCTGTGAGCAGCCGCAAGCTCATTGAAAAATTAAAAGAGGTGATTGCGGATGATGTTCGTGTTACCGTAAACCAGGGATTGCAATTCCGTTTTGTAAAACCAGAACATTTCGCATACATCTATTCTGTATTGGAAGAAGAAGGACTGGCAGCAGCAGGTTTTGGAAGTACGGCAGATATTACTGCCTGCCCCGGTACTGATACCTGTAACCTCGGCATCAGCAACAGCACAGGAACTGCATTGGCATTGAGTGAAGTAATTGAAGATGAGTTTCCTGAATTTTTATACAATAAAGAGCTGGCTGTAAAAATCAGCGGTTGTATGAACAGTTGCGGGCAACATGGAATGGCATCCATTGGCTTTCACGGAAGTTCATTAAAAGCAAAAGGACAGGTGGTACCTGCATTGCAGGTGTTAATTGGTGGCGGTGTATTGGGAAGCGGTAACGGACGCATTGCAGATAAAGTAATTAAAGTACCGAGCAAACGTGCACCCGAAGTACTTCGTTTTGTGTTGAATGATTATAAACAAAATGCAAACGGCGAAAGCTTTTTGAATTACAGTGAGCAAAAAGGCGACCGTTACTACTATGAACTGCTGAAACCATTAGCCGATACTGAAACATTGGTTGATGAAGATTTTATTGACTGGGGACAGGAAATAAAATTTGCCACCGCCATTGGTGTGGGCGAATGTGCAGGTGTGATGATTGATTTAGTTGCTACTTTAATTCTGGAAGCTGAAGAAAAAATTACCAACAGTGAAGAATGCATCAGCAAGGGTGCATGGGCCGATGGTATTTATCACGCCTACTCAGCACAGGTACATGCCGCTAAAGCATTGCTGCTGCAAAAAGGCGTTCAATGCAATACACAACACGGCATCTTAAATGATTTTGATAAACATTTTACAGCAGCAGGTTTGTACAATACTTCATCAGTATTTAAAACAAAAGTATTGCGGATGAATGAAACAGCGCCTTCTCCTGCATTTGCCAATGAATATTTACAGCAGGCAAAAGAGTTTGTTGCGTATGCAAAACAGTTCAGGGAACAATTGGTGCTGGAAGAAAAAATCAGTAGACAGCACATTTGTTGAATTATTGCAGATTGATTCAGGGTTCATTGCCCCAGAGGGGCAACATGTCAGTAAAAATAAAGAAAATATTTTTGCTGAGCCTCATCGGGGCGATATGTTTCTTACATGCCGTCACGATGGGCAATGTCATTTAGTTAAGCTCCGTCAGGAGCATCCTGTTTATAGAAAATTTTAAATTTTCGTATTGGCTCCATCAGAGCCTCCTGTATTTTGAGGTGACTCCTGCGGAGTCGAGCGCTTCCTGTTTATGTATCTCTATAAACAGGAAGCCACGCTGTGGCTAAAACCTTAACTTATACTCTTTATGTTATTCAAATGCGAAGCATTTACTTCTCTGCGAACTCTGCTTCTCTGCGTGAGAAGAAATTTCCCGCAGAGGTTAGGAGGACGCAGAGATACAAATGCAGTTCATTTGTATAAAGTCTTCTAAATGGCACAACTTATTTTCTCAGAGATTTTCAAGTTCGCTGAAAACAGTTCCTGCTTCATTACCCTCAAACCAATGAAACTGCTGATGCAGTTCAACTACATTGCCAATAATCACCAACGAAGGCGAAATAAATTCTTTGTTTGCAAAATCAACAACACAATTTTGCAAACTGCTGATATAGACTCTTTGCTGAGGAGTGGTTGCCTGCTCAATTACAGCGATGGGCTTTTGCATAGCAGCGCCATGTTGGATTAATGATTCAGCAACGGCAAACAAATTTTTGGAAGCCATATAGCAAACCAGTGTGTCATCAGTTAAAGCGAATGACTTCCATTGCTCAGCAGTATAAGAAGTGTTGGGATTAAACGTTACAAACTGCACGCCCTGTGCATAGCCTCTTGCTGTTAACGGAATTCCTGCATAAGCAGAAGCGCCTGAAGCAGCAGTAATGCCGGGAATAATTTCATAAGCAACAGAATGCTGTTTTAAAATTTGCAGTTCGTCCAGCACATTGCTGAAGAAAGCAATATCGCCTCCTTTTAAACGTACAACAAACTTTCCCTGCAATGCATATTCAATAATCAGTTGATTAATTTCGTCCTGGGTAAAAGATGCATCGTTGTAACCTTGTTTACCTGCAAGCAACACCAGCACATCTTTCCGTGCATGTGTTTGAATAATTTGAGGATTCACCAAACGGTCGGTAATAATTACATCCGCATCCTTTAAACGCTGCTGCAATTTCAGTGTAATCAGGTCTGCATCGCCGGGACCTGCTCCCGCCAGCACAACAAAACCTTTTACTGCAGAGTGGTTCATAAAAATTATTTCAGTAATACCGCTGCCACTGTGCTGTTGCCTGTTTCATCAACAAGAATGGCGCAGCCATTGGCGCTTAATTTTTCAAATGAATCATAAGCAAGCGGTGCAGAAGTTTTGATGGTTGCTTTCACCACTTCATTCAGCTTTACAGTTCCTTCAACGGGCTGTTGCTGCAAACTGTTTACATCCAATTTGTATTCGATGTTTCTGATTACAGCTCTCACTGTTCTGCTGTTATGCTGCAACAGGTATTTATTTCCTGTTTGCAATGGCTTGTCATCTAACCAGCATAGCAAAACCTCTAATTCATTTGCTGACTGTGGTAATGCATCTGTTTTTACAATACTATCGCCACGGCTCACATCAATATCATCGGCCAAATGCAATACCACACCCTGCGGTGCAAACGCTTCTTCCACTTCTTTACCAGCTACTTCTATTTTTGAAATTTTCGTTTGAATATTTTGCGGCAGCACCGTTACTGCATCTCCTTTTTTATAAATACCGCTGGATATTTTTCCTGCATATCCACGGTAATCATGCAACTCTTCTGTTTGCGGACGAATCACAAACTGCACCTGGAACCTTGCATCTGTTAAGTTTACATCATTATCCAATTCAATCTCTTCCAGAAATTGCAGCAATGGTTTTCCTTCATACCAGGGCGTTTGTGCAGATTTCTCAACTAAATTATCACCCTGCAATGCACTCATGGGAATATAGGTTACATCTTTCAAACCCAACTGCTTTGCAACATTTGAATATTCAATGACGATGTTGTTATAAATATCTTCAGAAAAATCAACCAAATCCATTTTATTAATCGCTACCACTACATGCGGAATTTTCAACAGCGATGCTATGATGGAATGTCTTCTTGTTTGTTCCACCACTCCCTGCCGTGCATCAACCAATACAATAATTAAACTGGCATTGCTTGCACCTGTAATCATATTGCGTGTGTATTGCACATGGCCCGGCGCATCCGCAATAATAAATTTGCGTTTGGGAGTTGAAAAATAACGGTACGCCACATCAATAGTAATTCCCTGTTCACGCTCTGCACGCAAACCATCCGTTAACAATGCCAAATCAATTTCACCATTGGCTTTATTCTTGGTGCTGCGTTCAATGGCTTCCAACTGGTCGGCCAGAATACTTTTACTGTCGTATAACAAACGACCGATTAATGTACTCTTGCCATCATCAACACTTCCTGCGGTTATAAATCGTAGTAAATCCATATGCCCCTATCCCCTAAAGGGGAATTTTTATACAGTACTATGAAATCATAGTTACTGTTGTTGAAAAAATAGTTTTATGTTGTCAGCTTTGTTGCTGCTATTAAACTTCTGTTGCGTCGCACTCTTGTACGTTCTTAATTCTATTCAGCCTCTCCTCCCTTCCTCCTCGCCAAAGGCAGAGGAGGCGGTGCACCTTCGTTCTTACAATCTGTTTAACTACCACATCATCTAATTATCTCTAATCATCAAAATTCAAACACTCCACCATTTCTTAAACTTTTTGAAAAGCAAGGGCTGTGCTTTGCTAGCCTCCCCTTGGGGGAGGTTTGGAGGGGCTGCTTTAAAAATACCCTCCCTTCTTCCTATCCTCCATCGCTGCTTCAGTTACTTTATCATCAATACGTGTTTCGCCACGTTCGCTGATGCGTGTTGCTTTGATTTCATTCACCACTTCATCCAATGTTGATGCTGTGCTTTCAACTGCGGCTGTACAAGTCATATCACCAACAGTGCGGTAACGAACTTTCATTGTTTTGATAACATCATCTTCATCAATGGTAATAAAAGGTGATACTGCAATCAACTGCCCGTCATGAATCAATACTTCACGTTCGTGTGAAAAATAAATAGATGGCAACGGAATGTTTTCTGCTTTGATGTAATTCCACACATCCAGTTCCGTCCAGTTACTGATGGGGAACACACGAACATTTTCACCTTTATGAATTTTGCCATTGTAGATATTCCATAATTCAGGACGTTGCAGTTTGGGGTCCCACTCACCAAAATCATTACGAACAGAAAAAATGCGTTCCTTGGCCCTTGCTTTTTCTTCATCACGTCTTGCACCGCCAATGCATGCATCAAATTTGAATTCTTCAATCGTATCAAGCAAGGTATAAGTCTGCAACCAGTTACGGCTTGCAAATTTCCCTTTGGGTTCCGTTAAGTTTTTTGCTTTGATGGTGTCTTCTACTTTACGCACAATCAACTCCGCTCCCACTTCTTTGGCGAGCCAGTCACGGTATTCCAAAGCTTCAGGAAAATTATGTCCTGTGTCAATATGTACTAATGGAAACGGAAACTTGCCTGGCGCAAATGCTTTCTTTGCCAATTGCACCAGCGTAATGGAATCTTTGCCACCGCTGAATAGTAATGCAGGGCGCTCAAACTGCGCCGCCACTTCACGAAAAATGTAGATACTCTCAGCTTCTAACTGCTCCAGGTAATTTAAACGGTACTTGCTCATATATTTATCCTACTTATCTAATAGACTTTTTGCAAAGAAAGGGTAAATAAGCCTAACAATTGTTCCAAAATTTGAAATCTTTACGAGATTAAAAACCAGTGGGGAAAGCTGAGTAAAATTACGGCTACTATTAAGATTCTTTCTCTCGTTGGAATGTCTGACAGGGCAATAAGAAACCCCTACTATTAACAATTACATAAAACAGCAAACCCCAAAAAAAATCCCAGTTTCATTTTTTTGTTTTACATTTATTTTATAACATTCTTCTATGCTTCCTGCTAACACTTATCCCCCCCCCCCCCGCAAGATTCTGAAAAGAGCCAAAAGCCCGCCATCGACAGAAAGTCTATTAAAGTTGTGTTTGATTACAAAAGCCAAAATTTTATTTATGAAAAAAGTATTATTAATAACCACCATTTTTATTGTTTCTTTTTCATCCTGCAAAAAGAACAAAATTCCTGAGCCTGGGGATTATATATTAACAAGAAGTTTGGGGTTTTATCTAAAAGATTCAACAACAAATCAAAATTTAATTGGTAAAAATGGGCATCGCTATCATCCAGATTCAATCAGAGTATTTACAATAAATAGCAATCAGATTGATAAAACCGGGAAAGTGGTATTGGATAGTCTAAATAATTATTACGCAGGTATTTTATATTTCTTTCAACTTGTCTCAAAACCTGAAGACATAAATATATTTCCAATTGACATTTCGGTTTATGTTTATTTAAGTAATACTGATACAGATACACTGAAAATTAAAAAGGCCCCATTCCAGGATTTCAATTTCTATTGGAATAACACTTTTATTTCAACAACTTCCGCACTTTCAAACACCGTTCCATCTTTAACAATCAAAAAATAGTTTTATGAAAAAGATAATTCTTGCCACTACATTTTTATTATTATCAATAACTCACAGTTTAGGACAATCTACTTCACAGGGTTGTCAAAGTGAGCCTGTTGACTCTGCAACTTTTTTCAATTGGCCTTACTTTGGCAACAATCAATACTTATTAAATTTAGTAGATTCGATGGAAGGAAGTCCTTCAAGCAGAATTATTCCCAGAACATTAAGAATTCCGGTAACGGCCTGGGTCTATCATATTAACAATCCGGGTGACAATATAACTGATAATGTTGTTGAACAGTATATAAATGCAGTAAATCAATTTTTGGCAGACAATAATTCAAGAATAAGACTTTACTTGCGTTGTAATGTTAATCATATTACTGATAACAGGTTTTACAATAATATATCAGGCAGCAATAGCAACACAATGTTTGACAGTTACTATACTCCAAGAACCTTTAATATTCATTTTACAAATAATACTGCCGATGGATTTGCAAGAGGAAGGTTTCCGTGGAAAAATAATCCATATACTTGCTTTATTCCTACGTTTTGGAGCAACCCTTTTGTTGGCAATAGTTTCTTTGTACCCCTTGCAAATACTCTTGCGCATGAAATAGGGCATGGCTTAGGTTTGTTACATACTCATGATGGGAACAGGGGAAATAAAGACAATAATGGTGAGTGTGGTGACTGTTACCAAGAGTCTGTAAGTCGAACAAGACAACAAGGAGTATTTTGCATTAGTACCGCAGGCAAGAAAAAATGTGAAGTTAATGGCGATGCTTTATGTGACACGGATGCTGACCCTTTGCTTTTAGTTGGCAATACAAGATATGTTCTGCCGGGTGTACTGGCTATGACAGAAGCGGTCCATACCAGCAAGACAAATGGGGATCCCAATGGCTGCCTACTGGAAATGATAATGCTATTAGCAACATTATGTCATATAGCTTTGATAATTGCCGAACTTTAATGACTCCAATGCAAAGAGGTGTAGAATACTTTTATACTCTTTACAAAGGCACACCTCCCTTTGCTTTTCAATTTGAGTCTTTCTATCGAAATGAAAATGTAGATAACTTTGAAAATGACAATTTTTTTCAGAACGCCAGAAATATCGGCTTAAATGAGACTCAATTACGCTCCCTTCATCTTGTACCCGATCAAAACAGCAACTACTCTGGTTGTGATATTGATTGGATAAATTTTATTGCGCCATGTACAGGGACATTTAGTTTTGAAACTTTTGCTGTAAGTGGGCGTAGTACAGTTGATACTCGTTTAACAGTTTTTGATAATAACTTACAGCAACTTGCCGAAAATGATAACATATCAAGTTTAAATACTTATTCAAGAGTGTCTTTAACATTAACTGGTGGTCAACTTTACCGGATTCGTATAAATAATATGAGCACATCAAATGCAGGTTTTTATAACCTGGTAGTTGGAGCAAACCTTCAAATTAATGGCCCAGACTTGTTGTGCGGAAGTTCACAAACATATTCAATTGAATCTCCCGGAGTGTCAGTTTCCTGGTCTTCCAGCAATACCAATATTGCCACGATTCATCCAACAACAGGAGTGGCAACACCCGTTCAGGGCGCATCCGGTACAGTTACATTTACAGCCAGTGTTACTCTTTGCGGTCAAACATTTACACAAACAAAAACGGTTACTGTAGCACAATCGGGTTTTATTACGGGTCATTATACTATGAGTGTTGACCCCACTCAACAGTCCATTGCAAATAGTTTATACCGTTCTGTGATGGTGAGGCGTGGGCAAACAGTTGGGATTAATTTTACCATTACAGGCAGTACGAATGTTTCTTCCCGTCTCTGGACTTTTGATAACCTTATGAGTACAGGCACTACATTTTCTGCAAGCATTACTGCACCGCAAACAGGTTATTCTTCAGTTACAAAAACAATTAATTTAGATTTAACTACTCCCTGTGGTATTGTAAGAAACACTTACACTTTCCAGGTAATGTCGGGCGGGTGGAGCATGCGAATATCGCCCAATCCTGCCACGCAAACGCTGAATGTACTGCTTGATGAGCCTACTCCTGCATCAAAACAAATGGCGGTAAACAATGCAGAAGAACAAAAAGGAAAGCAAATTACTAATGAAACAAAGTTGTCTTTATTTGATGCCAATACTAACCTGCTGGTAAGAACATGGGTGTTTAAAGAAACCAGTGCAAAAAATTACACCTTGCTATTGAATGGTATAAGAGCAGGCGTGTATATTTTGAAAGCAGAAAGAAAAGGTGAAACAACAACTGCAAAAGTGATTGTGCAGTAAATATTACTTTCATAAATAAATTAAAGCAGGATTATTTTTAATCCTGCTTTTTTTATCCATTTTATAGGTAATCCTAATAAATCTAAGGCTACCCTTAACCGCCGTCAGCGTTTTCAACGGCTGACGGGGTTTCTGCATGCACATGCAAACCACATTCTTTTTTACTGCTGTCTTCCCACCACCAGCGGCCTGCACGGAAATCTTCGCCTGGTTTGATGGCACGGGTGCAGGGCGCACATCCAATACTTACAAAACCTTTATCATGCAGGGCGTTATAAGGTATTTGATTTGTACGAATGAATTCTTTTACTTCTTCCGAGCGCCAATGTAGCAATGGATGAAATTTGAAAATATGATTTGACTCATCCCACTCTAACTGCGGCATATCATGACGATTGTTGGAATGTTCAGCACGGATGCCTGTAATCCAGATTTGATTGCCCAGTAATGCACGCTGCAAAGGTTCCACTTTACGAATATGGCAACAGCTTTTACGGTTTTCAACAGATTCATAAAAACTGTTCGGCCCTTTTTCTGTAACAAATTGTTGTAATGCAACAGCATCAGGATAATAAGTATGAATGGGTTTTTGATATTGTTCCAAAGTTCTGCTCCATACGGAATAGGTTTCTGGAAATAAACGACCGGTATCCAGCGTAAAAACTTTAATGTTGAGATTGGCTGAAAAAATGGAATGTGCAATCACCTGGTCTTCTTCACTAAAGCTGGTGGAGAAAACTGCATCGCCATTGAAATAGCTGCTGATGGTTTGCAAACCGGATTCCAGGCCTTTGCCCAACAGTTGTTGTAATTCGTTGTATTGTTGAATGTTCATAAATAAAAGTTGAAAAAGTTCAAGAAGTTGAAATTGTTCAAGAGGTTGAAGAAGCTTAAAAGGTAAACTCTTTAACGATATTTTAGTAACCTTTTGAACCTCTTAAACCTTTGTAACTTTTTGAACCTTACACAACTCCCGCCAGCTCCAAACTCTTCTTCTTCAAATTTCTGATTTCAATATCTTCAATAATGGCATCGGGTTTCAAAATCAAAGATAAGTTATGTTTTTTCCACCAGTTGCTTTCAATCAGCACAGAAGCATGAAGCACACCAGCAAGATATTTCCGCTCATCTTCAGCATGCCATTCTTCAATCCATTCAAATTTATCACGGGGAATGTATTGCCAGTCGTCAAAACTCACATACACTTTTAAATAAAAATCATGGGTAAGTTCTGCAGGTTTATGATGATATAATTTTTTATACTCATACTGGTAATGATAACGCAATGCAGAAATATCACTCAGCACCGCCGATGCAGTGGGAAACGAACCTGCACCTTTGCCATAAAAGAATTGCTTATCAGCAAAAGAACTTTCCACCACAAAACCATTGTATTCATTTTTTACAAAGCTCAAATGGTCTTCCTTCTTTACAAACTGCGGTAACACAAAAGCTGCCACTTTTCCGTTTTGTAATTTTTTGGCCTGGGCCACCAACCGGATTTCCAGATTCTTTTCCCTGCCCACAGCCGCATCACCACCCTGTATGTTTTGAATACCGTTGAACAACACTTCATCTGCTGAAGAAACAATGCCATAAGCATGCAGCAATAAAATCACCCATTTGTTTACGGCATCCCAGCCATCCACATCTAAAGTCGGGTCAGCTTCGGCAAAGCCTAATTGCTGCGCCTGCAACAATGCTTCTTTAAAGTCCAGCTTCTCTTCAAACATTTTGGTAAGAATATAATTGGTGCTGCCGTTTACAATTCCTTTTACGGAATGCAGCAAATCATTATCATAATATTCTTCCAGGTTACGAATTACAGGAATAGATGCACAGGCAGATGCTTCATACAATAAACTTCTTCCTGTCTGTTTCTGCAGTTCAAGCAATTGGGGCAAATGTTCAGCCAGCATTTTTTTACTGGCGCTCACCACATCTTTTCCGCTGAGCAATGCAGTGGAAACAATTTCAAAAGCAGGAATGCTTTCATTGATTACTTCCACCACCAGATTGATTTCAGGGTCGCTGAGAATTTCATTGCGGTTTGTTGTAAACAATTCAGCAGGCGCTTCTCTTTTTTTACCTGCATTCTTGATACAAACTTTTTTAATACTTGCTTTGAGTGATGGTGTTTGCTGCAATACTTTGTACAAACCTTCTCCCACTACACCAAATCCAAACAAACCGATGGTTAACTGTTTATGTGCTGACATGATTTTATTTTTTTGAATTGACCTGACAGTGAATTGACCTGACAGGTTAATTCCTTTTGTTATAACTGTATTACTAATGAATGACAGATTAATTACGCTTAACCTGTCAGGCCGTATTACTAATTACGCTAATTGTTTTTCTGAATCTTCTTTTGAATGTTGTTTTAAAAATGAACTGATAGATTTGGTAATGATTTCAAACTCCAGCAAAAAACCATCATGACCATAAAACGAATCAATGGCTTTGAAAGAAGCGCCGTTGATGGTGCTTGCTAAAAACCGCTGTTCTTCCAATGGAAATAAAATATCATTGCTGATACCAATCACCAGTGTTCTTGCTTTAATTTCTTTCAACGACAATTCAATGGACTGGCGATGCCTTCCGATATTGTGTGCATCCATCGCCTTGCTTAAAAAATAATAGCTGAACGCATTAAAGCGGTTGGCTAATTTTTCGCCCTGGTAACGCTGATAACTTTCGCTTTTAAAATCATCTGTTACTTCATTGCTGTCTTCAATCTGGCTGATGCCGTATGCTTCGTAATGACGGTAACTCAGCAATGCAATACTGCGTGCCACTTTTAATCCTTCTTTACCCGCATCATCATTCTTTTGTTTCCAAGTAACATCCGCTTCAATGGCCATGCGTTGCGATGCATTAAATGCAACACCCCATGCACTGTGATAAGCGTTGGTGGCAATAGGAATAATGTGTTCAAACAAATACGGTTCTTCAATGGCCCATTCCAGTAATTGTTGTCCGCCCATACTGCCGCCAATACCCACATGAATCCTGCGAATACCCAATGCTTCACGCAAAGGTTGATATGCACGAATCATATCTCTTGTGGTAAACCATGGAAACTCATGATAGTACGCTTCACCCGTTAATGGATTTTTATCCAATGGTGAAATACTTCCGTAGGCGCTGCCCGGCATGTTTACACAAACGATAAAATATTTTGCAGGGTCAAATAATTTTCCTGCGCCTACCAAACCCGGCCACCATTCTTCAGCATTACTGTTGGCCGTGAGTGCATGAAAAATCCAAACCACATTGTCTTTTGTTGCATTGAGTTCGCCCAATGTAGTGTATGCTAAATGATATTCATTGAGCAATGCACCGCTTTCAAGACGGAAGGGTTTGTTGTAGTAAAACACCTCACCCCTCGTTCCCCTCTCCGAAGGCGAGGGGAGGCCAGGCTGTATATTGTTACTCATCTTTTGTAATTAAGCATTT
>JAIEQM010000071.1 GCA_019747705.1 Chitinophagaceae bacterium
AGCGTGAAAGCTTAAGCAGAACGATGGCTTCATTCGAAATGACGGCGTGTTTTGATGAGATGCTTTATTAAAAGGGTCCTTACTGTTACTATTCATGGGTATTTTTGATAAGCGGAGTATCGTCATTTCGACGAAGGAGAAATCTCTTTACATTAGGACTGGCTGCAATTTATAAGAGTCATTTACAAACTAAAGAGAGTTTTAATTTGGGGCGATTTCTCATTCCGCCGCAAGAGCGTGAAAGCTTGAGCAGAACGATGGCTTCATTCGAAATGACGGCGTGTTTTGATGAGATGCTTAATGAAATATAAATTCTACCATGTTTCAATTTCTTTCCATAAATCTTCCCAGTGTGGGTTCATGGAACTAATTAATTGATCTTTCTTTTCTCTTCTCCATTTTTTAATTTGTTTTTCAAAAGCAATTGCTTCAACTATTGTACTGTAATGACAATAGTACACACATAATGTACAATTGTATTTATCAGTAAAGCTGTTTTTATGAAAATGGGTTCTGTGTTCTAATACTCTGTTTCGCAAATCAGAAGTTACTCCTACATAAAGAACTGTACGCAATTGATTGGTCATTATATAAACAGTGCCGCCTTTACCCATACTTGTTCATTATTTTAAACCTCATATCACCACCTTTTCACATTTACTTAAATACCCTTCATCAATCCTTGCTCCAATCCCCGCTGCATCATCAATCTCTACCACACCATTTTCTTTAAACACCATACCACCAACAACAGGATCTTCTTTCAGCAACAATGGCGTGTCCAAATCATAATGCACAATCAAATCACTGCTGTAAGCAAAATGCACGAGTGCTGTAACAGCCAATCGGCTTTCCATAAAACAGCCCGCCTGCAAATGAATGTTATTGGCTTTTGCTGTTTCAATAATTTTTAATGCATTGTAAATGCCGCCGCTTTTTCCCAGCTTAATATTGAAATAATCCACCGCATCAATGCGTGCAAGATTAGCCGCATCATGATGATCAAAACAACTTTCATCAGCCATAATTTTTATAGGACTGTTTTTACGCACCTGCGGCAGCTCCATAAAATTCCATTTCGCAATGGGTTCTTCGCAATGTTCAATATTGTAAGTATCTAATGCCTGCAAAGTAGCAATCGCTGTTTCTATACTCCAGCCCTGGTTGGCATCAATACGCAACGGATGTTCATTGCCAATGGCAGCACGAATCGCTTTTATTCTTTCCACATCATCTGCTGTTGTTGTGCCCAGTTTTACCTTAATAGATGGGAAACCTGCTTGTTTGTATTCCAATGCTTCTTTCGCCATTTTCTCAGGTGTGCCAAGTCCCACCGTCATATCTGTTGCAATGATTTTGTTTTTGCTCCCGCCCAGAAATTTGTACAAAGGTTGCTGCGCATGTTGCGCCGCAATATCATACAAAGCCATATCAAACGCACTCTTGATATTTTCATTTCTTGTAATGATGGAATCCATGGCTTTGGTACAACTTTTAATATCCAAAGCATCTTTTTCCTTCAATGCTTTGGCCAAGTATTGCCCCACAATAAAACAGGTATCCATGCTTTCGCCGTTAATGCTCATATACGGACTGCATTCGCCCCAACCGGTTAATCCTTCATTGGTTTTCAGTACCAAAATAATATTATCGGCATCATACTGCGGCCCCAGTGAAATCACAAAAGGTTGTTTGAGCGGAATGGAGAGTTTGTAAATTTCAATGGAGGTGATGAACTGCGGCATCTGTTTGATTTATGAGGTGTAAATATAATACTGCTTCGACGTTTAATTGAAAGCTTATACCAAAAGTCTTTTTGAAACGGGAACACAAAGTTCACAAAAGCAGCACAAAGAGCACAACGGCTTGATAAATGGCAAGATTTTCTTTGTGCTTTTCGTGGTTCGTAGTACCCGTTGTGTTCCTTTTTATTTTTGAGCATCAATAAAAAAGCCCTCCAACAAAATATCGGAGGGCTTCTCTTTCTCCCCTTTGGGGTTGGGGGCTATTTCACCAGTTTCAACTCTTTAATCAAATGCCCGGCGCCGCCCAGCTTATCAATACACCACAGCACATAGCGTATATCAACACAAATAGTGCGGTTCAAATCTTTATCAAATGCAAGTTTATGACTCAGTGCTTCATAGTTGCCATCAAATGCAAGACCCAGCAAATTGCCATTGGCATCAATCACCGGCGAGCCACTGTTACCGCCCGTAATATCATTGGTGGTAATAAAGCCGGTTACCAGTTCCTTACGTACAGGATCTGCATATTGGCCAAAGTCACCCTTCTTCAGCAATTCAATTTGTTTGGCGGGCAAATCAAATTCATAATCACCTGCTTTGTATTTTTCAAGCAAACCTTTACTGGTGGTTACAAAATCATACTTCACTGCATCACGTGGCACATAACTTTTTACATTACCAAAACTCACCCGCATGGTAAACGTAGCATCCGGATACATTTTCTTTGCTTTGGCCGGGTTCATTTCCATAATGCCTTTTAAATACAATCTTCCCAAATCATTATTCTTTACCGTAAACTCCTGGAAGCGTGGTAAGAATTTGGTGTTCCAGTTTTTAAAGAAAGCGCTGGCAATATTAAATGCCAAATCTTCCTGCAACTTCACTGCATCCGGATTAGCAACAAACGCATTCCATTTATCTTCATTTAAAATCATGGTATTACTAAATACAGCCGCTGCATATTTTTTCCAGGTGGCTTCTTCTTTTATATCGCCAAAGTTTGCCTTTACAGTTTCAAAGAAACTGATGGGATGTTGTTCTTTCGGCACATCCATATAATACATCATCAGAACACTTCCTAAAATATTCTGATCACTGGTGCGGTCATGCCCGGCTAAAAATGTTTTACGTGCTGCAACAGCCGCATCCAAAGCTTTCTTTGCATCTTCTTTGGTAGCATTTGTTTTTACCAATGCCGCTTCCAGTTGAATTAATGAAGCTGCATAAGAAATTAAGGGTGATCCAAAAATACCTTCCGTCATATACATGCGGTGTTTGGCATAGGGTGTCCATGCTGCATAGGCTTTTTCCCATTCAGGAAAAATAGCGGCATACTCCGGTTTGTCTTTCCCCCATTTGTTAAACTCCTCTTCTGCTTTTTGCTTTTGCCCAAACACATCATACTTTAAAAGCTGTTTGGTTTCGCCATCAAAAAATTTCCAATAGTTGGCAATGCTGGCATAATCGCTGGCAAGTTTGAGTTTGGTGCCTGCATCTTTCTGCATTTCTGCAAACATGTATTTCAAACGGATGTCACGCAACTTTACTAATGTGGGATTATTAATGTCTGTTGACAGTTTAATGCCGAATGAAGATTCATAACGGTTGGTGCTGCCGGGGTAGCCCCATGTCATTGCAAAATCACCATCCTTAATTCCTTTAATACTTACAGGTAAAAAATATTTGGGTTTTAAAGGAACATTCTCTGTATTGTACTCAGCAGGTTTACCATCTTTGCTCATGTACACACGAAACACACTGAAATCTCCTGTGTGGCGAGGCCATTCCCAGTTATCGGTATCACCACCAAACTTGCCCACACTTTCAGGAGGTGTGCCCACCAAACGAATATCCCGGTAACGCTCATAAATAAATGCCAGGAATTGATTGCCCTTAAACAACGGACTTATTCTGCATTCAATAAACACATCTGCATTACTTAAACGTTTGTTGATGGCTGCAAATACAGCAGCTTGTTTATCAGCCCTTGCTTTGCCCAATAAAGTTCCCAATGAATCATTTACTTCTTTGGTTACATCTTCAATACGCAGCAAAAACTGAACGCTCAGGTTGGTTTTAATTTCCTCAGCATTTGTTTTAGCATAAAAACCATCACGTAAATAATTATTTTCAACACTTGATGCTGCGGCAATAGCTCCGTATCCGCAGTGGTGGTTGGTAAAGATCAATCCTTTACTGCTCACAATTTCGCCGGTACATCCGCCGCCGAAAATAATAATCGCATCTTTCAACGATGCTTTGTTAATACTGTACAACTGTTCTTTGGTGAGTTTCAAACCTTTTTTCTGCATATCAGCATACACCTGCTCGCCTAAAAGTAAGGGCAGCCACATGCCTTCATCAGCATACGTTTTCAGCAATGAAAACAGTAATACAACAAATACTAATATCTTCTTCATATAGCAAAATTTTTAGGCGACAAACCTACGGGAAAAGAAGATTGAATGAAAGAAGAAATTTTGGGACAGGGTGTGGTGTTGCTATTAGTCGTATTGGCACTCTTGTACTGCATACCAATATTCAGCGAAATGAAATGCAATACCCCGGTTTACCGGCGGTGCAGTTGTTATTCTATTGGGCTATCGGCTTATAATAACAATTGGGCATTTAAATGAAACTTTATTCTAAAGGGTAATGAAATTGTCATTTACTCTGCATCCTCCTTCCCTCTGCGTGATTCCTTTTTTGCACGCTAAGAGGCAGAGTTCGCAGAGAAAAATGCTTCGCATTAGCAGTATATTACTTTATTTGAATATTTTCCTGTGTCCCCGGCTTAACAAAATTCTTCCGGTATTTTTTTGTTCCAATTCCAAAGTAGTGCTTCCCGGAAATACTAAAATGTAAAATTGCTCCAGGTAGTAAAACAGGATGCCCGTTAAACAACGGGACATTTAGATCAAATAAATTAAAACTGAAAGAAAATTTTAAATCGTCACTGCTAATGGTAATTGCACCAAACCATCCGGCAATTAAAAAAAGTCCAAAGGCAAGAATACCTGCACGCAAATAAATTGCAAATAAAATGGCGCAGAGCGTAAGCCATACCAACCCTGTGATTTGACGGTAAATAAATGCGTTGTTATTACTAATCGTATCAAAAACAAAATACAGTGCAGCAACGGTAACAACTATCAGGGGAATAAAATCCTTCTTCTCTTTTAATTGCTTCATAGCATTGCTGTTGTTATTTATCTCCCGGATTCAAAATCACCGGTGCATTTCCCTTTCCCATAATAATAATTTTGGAGTTGGGCGATTTGGCAATTTCCAGTTGCGCTTTAATGCTTTCATACTGCAACTGCCGGTCCGTTAAACTTTCGCTGATGATGCGCTGGTAATCGCTGATGCCCTGTGCTTCCACCCGTTTGCGTTCTGCTTCCTGTTTTTCTTTTTGTAAAACGAATTGCATTTTTTGTGCATCCTGCTCGGCATTGATTTTTTGCTCAATGGTGGCACGCACGCTGGCAGGCAGTGTGATGTTGCGCACCAATAAATTTTCCAGCAACAGTCCACGCTTTTTAAAATCATCTTCAATGCTTTTGAAAATGCGTTGCTGAAATTCATCCCGCCTGGTGGAGTACAATGAAACAGCTTCATAGTAAACTGCATTATCACGTATGCGGGTACGGGTGATGGGGCGTACAATTTTGTCTTCAAAATCTTCACCGGTTTGTGCAAGCAGTTTTGGCGCATCTGCCGGCAGCACACGGTACAATACTGAAAGATCAATGGTTACTTCCAATCCATCAGCCGTAAGTACACGAATAGCATCATCGCCGGTTTTATGCCCTTCGTCCTGCACACCACTCATGGTGTAGTTTTGCGTTTTGATGTCCATCTTAATAACATCCACCAATGGGTTTACAAAGTTGAGCCCGCTTTGCAGGATGCGTGTTTGCACTTTGCCGAATAGTTTTTGTACGCCCACCTGTCCGGCATCAATTTGCACCACACAGGATGTAAGCACACCAATGGCAATCACCACAAAACTGAGCGAACGGATAACTTTTCCAAATTTTTGAAACTGTCCGTCGCTTTTTGCTACTGCAATTCCCACTGCAATACCAATTAAACCAAGAATAATAAGAAACATAGTTGTGTATTTTAAATATTGTAAGATAATCTGTGAAGAGATTTTTTAAATCCCGTCAGACGGGGGCGTCAGACGGGGGCGTCAGACGGGGGCGTCAGACGGGGCGTGCTAACTTGAATGATCAGCCACAATCACCCATTTACCTTTTAATTTTTTCCAGAGCAATGTAAAATGCCCGCCAATATCACCATTCTTTTCACGCTTTAAAAACCATTTGCCAATTACAAAATATGAGTCGTTTGAAATGCGGTTTAGTTTCAGAATAGTGAAAGTAAGTTCACCCATTGCATCACGGTCAGGATAACGTTTGTAATAATTTTTTAATGTGGCATCATAACCATACGTAATACCGCTGCTGCCGATGAACATAAGTGAATCACTGTGCCGGTAGCCTTTCATAAACTGGTCAATCTTTCCTTCATTCCAGGATTTTGATTGTGCATCAAGGATGGAAAGGATTTGTTGCTCATCTTTGTTTTGTGCAGTTGCGCTGAAGGTTACCAGCAGAACAACTGCAAGTAGTAAATGTTTCATAAGCTGAATGTACATCAAAAAGAAAAGCGACCCGTGGCTGCTTTTCCTGTTATCAGTTTCCCCAGCCTTTTTTCTTCATATAAGCAATACTTCTTTTAATACATTCTTCTTGGGGCATAGTGTAAGCTTCCTGCTCCATAAACCCGTATTTTAAACCGGAGAGTTTTTTATTGGCATAGATGGTTGTAAAATCAATGGTACCATCGCCCACCTGCGTGCTTTCTTTCTTTCCTTCTTTATTGGTGGTCATGTCTTTTACATGCCACATGGTAAAACGGCCGGGATATTTTTTAAACCAGTCAACCGGGTTATGCCCGGCATATACCACCCAGTACAAATCCATTTCAAATTCCACCAGGTTTTTACCGGTGCCATTAAGCAAATGCTCATAAAATGTTTTTCCGTCTTCTGCTTTACCAAATTCAAAATCATGGTTGTGATACGCCAGCTTCATACCTGCATCCTTTGTGAGCACTGCCAGTTTGTTGATGGTATCAATTAATTTTTTAAAATCTTCTGCACCCCTGTGTTGATCATCCAGCCAGGGAATAACCATGTATTTGTTACCCATCATTACAGCCGCTTCAATAGTGTTCTTCCACAAGTCAACATCTCCGTTATATAAAACAGATGGCAGGTAATAATGGCCGCTGGGAGCTGTTAACTTGTTTTCATCAAACATTGCTTTGAATTGTTTTGGCGTTTTGCCAAAAAAAGATTTCCCGTCAAAGCCATATAATTCAATTTGTGTATATCCTGCTTTTGACACATAGCTGAGTGTGGAGGCAAGATTTTTAGTAACATCATTACGTACGGTATAAAGCTGCATACCATATTGCTTTGCTTTGGGAGGAGATGCCAATAATGAATTACCCATAGCAAGTCCCGCTGAGAGTACAGCGGATTTTTTTAAAAATTCTTTGCGGTTATAATGCATGATTACAAGTATAAGTTGTTACAAAAATACGGTGTTTACTCAGCCCATGCTTTTTCCCCTTTTACATAAGGAACATTGCCATCGTATTTGGTGGGCACAGCAACATGACGCAATGTTTCCGTCATTCCAGTTTTTGAAGTAAAGAAGCCCAGCAATGTTAACTGCTTCATCATAGTATAATAATGGCTGGGGCTGCCTTCAAATGCTTTCTGGTCTTTCCATGCCAGTGTGCTGTTAGCTTTATCGTTCGCTTCTTTTTTCGGTTTATCCTCTTCATTACGCTTTTGATTAAAGGCTTTTGCTTCTTTTTCCAGACTCAATAGCAATGCAGCACGCTGTTCTGCACTGCAATCCATAAATGATTTGCTGTTTAATTTTTTACAGGCATCTTCCAGTTCATTGATTCCGCTCATAAATGCCTGTTGCTGTTTTTCCGTATAACAATCTGTTACCATCACCTTCATAAACTCACCAATTTTTGCAGCTTTAGCGCCGGGAGTAGTGGTGGCAGGAATAATGGTTTCACCAATTTCATCAAGCAAGGCAATGTTGGCTGCTGTAAAACCGGCATCTGCTTTAGCGCCCGTTTTACATCCTGCTAAAAACAATTCACCGCCAACAACAGCTCCACCGGTGAGCAGTGCAATTTGTTTTAATAAATCTCTTCTGTTCATTTTTTAGAATTTAAAATCAATTTTAAATTTTTGTTATCACCTCATCCCTCATTCCCTTCTCCACCTCATCCGCCTTCGGCACCTTCTCCAAAAGGAGAAGGGAAATGGAAATGTGATTTAATTCAGGGACGGTGCTGCATCACTCTTACAATCTTTTAGCTCTTCCACATCATCTGTTTATTTCTAATCATCATATTTTAACATGATTGATTTTATTAAACTGGTTGAAAAGCATGGGCTGTGCAATGCAGTTCCCCCTTGGGGGGCGGAGGGGGCTTTACAAATTTCCTTTCTTGAGTTCCTTCACCGAAAAATCTGCCGCCCTTGCTGTTAATGCCATGTAAGTTAACGATGGGTTTACACAGGAAGCGCTGGTCATACAGGCGCCATCTGTTACAAACACATTGGGCGCATCCCATACCTGGTTGTTGCCGTTCAATACACTTGTTTTGGGGTCACGGCCCATTCTTGCCGTACCCATTTCATGAATACCCATGCCAACATGATAACCCCAATCGTATGTTTTAATATTTTTTACACCTGCTGCCTCCAGCATTTCTTTGGCATCATTCATCATATCCACACGCATCTTCTTTTCATTCTCTTTCAGCTCCACATCAAACGAAAGAACGGGCAGCCCCCATTTATCTTTTTTATTTTTATCAAGTGTAATTTTATTTTCATGATACGGAAGCATTTCACCAAAGCCCAGGAAATTAATACTCCAGTCATTGGCCGGTACGCTCAATGCATTTTTTAAATCGGCGCCAATTGTAAACTCAGCAACATTTTCAATACCGTTTCTTCCCCTGCCGGCTCCACCCTGGTAACCAAACCCACGCAGATAATCTCTCTTATCATTGTACACATTTCTGAAACGTGGAATATAAGTACCTGTTGGTCTGCGGCCGTATTCATACTTATCGCTGAAGCCTTCTACAATTCCGGATGCACCGGTTCTGAAATGATGGTCCATTACATTATGACCCAACTCACCGCTGCTGCTGCCCAGGCCGCCTTCCCACACATCTGTTGCTGAGTTCATCAGCACCCAGGTAGAGTTTAATGCAGATGCACATACAAAAACAATTTTTGCTTTGTATTCATAAGTTTGATTTGTTTCTGCATCCAGCACTTCAACACCCGTTGCTTTCTTCCTGTCTTTATCGTATAAAATTTTTGTAACAATGGAAAACGGGCGAAGGGTTAAATTACCTGTTTTCATAGCGGCAGGCAGCGTTGCTGATTGTGTGCTGAAATAACCCCCAAACGGACAACCCCTCCAGCACCTGTCTCTGTACTGGCAATTGGTACGGTCGTGATGCGGCTGTGTAATATTGGCACTGCGGCCAATAATTAATTTGCGGCTGTTTTTATAATGAGCCTCCATTCTTTTTTTTACTTCTTTTTCGGCACAGTTTAATTCCATAGCTGGCATAAAATCACCATCAGGCAAAACTTCCAGGCCTTCTTTGCTTCCCTGGATGCCCGCAAATTTTTCTGCATAGCTGTACCAGGGCGCCAAATCATCATAACGAATGGGCCAGTCAACAGCAATACCATCTTTTGCATTGGCTTCAAAATCCCATTTGTTCCAGCGGTAACTTTGCCGGCCCCACATTAATGAACGGCCACCCACATGATACCCCCTGAACCAATCAAAACGTTTTACTTCTGTGTACGGACTTTCTTTATCTTTTACCCAATAATCAAGCACAACTTCATTTAAAGGATAATCACGTTTGAGCACGGGATAATCATTAAGCATTTGCTGTGTGGGTGCAGCGCCACGGTGCGGAAACTCCCAAAAGTCTTTATTGGCATTCACATAGTCTTTAATATGCTCAATATTGCGACCACGCTCCAGCATGATTACTTTCAAACCTTTTTCAGTAAGCTCTTTAGCGGCCCACCCACCACTGATTCCCGAGCCAATTACAATGGCATCGTATTGATTGTTATCAGGCATAAATAAAATTTATAGTTTTAAGTTTTTTGTTTACCGGCTTTTGTTTTTCATAGCATCGTCCCTTGCGTCGCACACATCAGGGCATGTGCAAGTATCGTCGATGGGTTTACATTCTAAGAGCCTTACTGATTTCTTTCATTCACCTCATCCATCTTTTCCTTCTCCTCGTGGAGAAGGAACGGTGCTTAATTACTTATCCAAACTATTTATCTACCACATCATCAAAAGAACTTTAATCATCAAATATTAAACACTCAACTATTAATCAACCACTTTAATAAGCTAGGGCTGAGCATGGCGAAGCCTCCCCTTGGGGGAGGTTTGGAGGGGCTGGCTATACATCACACCTCCGCACTGCATCCTTCAATGCCTTCACCTTTTCTTCCTTCGTTGCGCCTGTTGGTATAAATTCCTGCGCCACATAGCCGGTATATCCTGTTTCAAGAATTGCTTTCATGATAGCCGGGTAATACAGCTCCTGTGTTTCATTAATCTCATGCCGCCCGGGAACACCTGCCGTATGATAATGGCCAAAGTATGGATGATGGTCTTTGATGGTACGAATCACATCGCCTTCATTAATCTGCATGTGATAAATATCATAGAGCAATTTAAAATTACCGGAGCCGATGCGTTTGCACAACTCCACACCCCATGCACTTTTATCACACATATAATCTTTATGATCCACCTTGCTGTTAAAGAGTTCCATTTGAATGATGACGTTGTTTTTCTCGGCAAGGCTTATTATCTGTTTCAATCCTTCAGCACAATTCTTCATTCCTGTTTCATCATCCATGCCATTGCGGTTGCCGCTGAAGCAGATTAAATTTTTATACCCTGCTGCAGCTACTAAAGGAATCGCTTCTGTAAAATCTTTAATAAGCCAGGCATGATTTTCTTTATGGTTCCATCCTTCTGTTAAACTTATTTTCCCGGCAGTATAACACATGGAGCAGTTAATACCCTGTGCTTTTACAGTGGGCCATTCTTTAGGCGTAAGCAAATCAATATTACCAAAGCCGATTTTTTTTACAATACCGCACAACTCTTCCAGCGGAATAAAATTGTACGTCCAGTAACAAACAGAGTGGTTGATATTGTTTTTAAGTTTCATTGGTTCTTCATCAACTGCAAAAGAAGACAAGGAAGCGCCGGCCGCAAGTGCTAATGAACCTGTTGCCAATTGTTTAATTGCTTCTCTTCTTGATGATGTATTCATAATTTACGCCACTTTCTTTTCATCTTTAAACAACAATGCAAAAATCAAAAACACTGCAAAGGCAATGCCTGATGGTATCAACCAAATCATTTGATAATTAAATGAACCATCTGCCAGTTTATACGCATCTGTAATTTTTCCTGCAACAGCAAAACCAATGAGCATTCCCACACCATAAGTGGCCAGTGTTATCAATCCTTGTGCTGAGCTTTTGTATTCCTCCCCTGCTTTTGAATCGGTGTAAATCTGTCCTGATACAAAAAAGAAATCATAACAAATACCGTGCAGTGCAATCCCAATTAACAGCATAAAGGCCAAACCTCCGGCATTACCATACGCAAACAAAACATAACGGAGCGCCCATGCCAGCATGCCCACCAAAATAGTTTTCTTAAAACCAAAGCGGTTAAAGAATACAGGCAGTAATAAAAGAAATAATACTTCCGACCCCTGGCCAATCGTCATTTTACCTGTAGGATCACCAACACCGATATTTGATAAAAATGAATTGGTGTTTTGATAATAAAATGCCAGCGGAATACAAATGAGGATGGAAGAAATAAAGAAGATAAGAAAGTTCCTGTCTTTTAAAAGCTTCAACGCATCCAAACCCAGTATGTCACTCACAGAAACTTTTGTTCCCTTTGCTTTGGGTGGTGTTTTAGGTAATGTAAAACTGAACAGTCCTAATAATAATGAAGCGCCGCCTGAAAGAAGAAATGTATTTTTCAACAACCCTTCTTTGGCTCCCTGTGCAGAATCCCAATGAAATAAATAGCTGATGAGCAGCCCTGCTGCAATCCAGCCCAATGTGCCGAACACACGGATCACTGAAAATTCTTTTTCAGGGTTTTTCATTTGATTAAACGAAACAGAGTTCACCAGCGCCAGTGTGGGCATATAGCAAATCATATACACCAGTACATAAGGATAAAACACACTGATATTTTCCGCATTGTACATCTGGTACATGAGTATTGCACCTAAAATATGAAGCACACCTAAAATACGCTCAGCATTAATATAACGGTCGGCAATCAAACCAATAATAAAAGGAGCAATAATAGCGCCCCATGATTGTGTGGAAAACACCTGGCCCGATTCTGCGCCCGTGGCCGAAAGATTATTCCCCAAAAAAGTTCCCAGTGTAACAAACCATCCACCCCAGATAAAAAATTCAAGAAACATCATTACAGATAACTGAACCCTTGTGGTAGAAGACATAGCAATCGTTTAAAGTTGGTTGAAGTGAAAACTAAATGTAAGCGTTTTATTGATTCGTAATCATATAAAAATGACAGGCGACTTACTCAAACGTTTGCGAAAAAGAAAATACAGGATTGCTTAAAGCATACCGCTTAATTGCTGAAGTGTTATTACATTAATTTTGGGGAACTCATTATCATTTAACTTCAAAAGAGCCGCATCCTGTGATACCAGGAAATCCGCATTGGCAGAAATACAGGCATCTGCAAATTTATTGTCATCTTCATCGCCTGAAAGGTTCCAGTTATAATTAAACAGTTACGTATTCAAAGTTGTTACTCACTTCAAACAGCGCCAGTATATTTCCTGCTATTTCTTTTGTCCATTTGCGTATAAATAATTCTTCATACTCAAGGAGTATTTCACTGCTGGCGCAAAAAATGATGTTGCCGGATAGAAATGCATCAAATACGTTTCTGTAACGGGATTTTTTGCCAATACAACTTATAAGGCAATTGGTGTCAATGACTACTTTCATGCAGAAGTATTTCCGGTGTGGCCTGATTTCTTTTCGTTGAGCCAGGATTCATAAACCTCTGCTGTATAATTTCTTTCTGTTTCTGTTTTATCTATTGCTTTGTCAAGTTCTTCTATAAAGTAGAGCCGCAGGAGTGATTTTATTTCATGCAATTGTTTATCAGAAACAGTATATCTTAAACTCTTCAGCAATTCAATCTGAAGATTCGTTAGATTATTTTCTTTATCTGACAATGCAACGGGCATATTGTTTTTTATTTAAAGTTATAAAAAATTCGCTTCATAACTAAGTTCATACTTAACTTTAATCACTTCAAACCAACGCTTGCAATATGGGAGAGTTCCAAATAAAAGTTCATCCAAAAGAATACGACGTAATCATTGTTGGCAGCGGTGCTGGCGGCGGCATGGCTACCTATATGCTCAGTAAGGCTGGATTAAAAGTGGCATTGCTGGAAGCAGGACCAATGTATAACCCACAATTAAATGTTACCCAATTAAAAAACCCATGGGAAAGTAAACGAAGAGGCGCTTCCACCAAGTTTCGCCCTTTTGGTGATTTTGACGGATGTTATTGGGGATGGAGTGCAGATGGAGAACCTTATACCAAAACCGAAGGCACTGATTGGCTCTGGTGGCGTGCACGCATGCTGGGTGGAAGAACCAATCATTGGGGAAGAATTTCTTTACGCTTTGGTCCCAAAGATTTTAAACGTAAAAGCATTGATGGTTTGGGTGATGACTGGCCGATTGGTTATGAAGACATCCAACCCTATTATGATGCTATAGATAAACTCATTGGTGTGTTTGGCACCAATGAAGGACTGGAAAACGACCCTGATGGCTTTTTTCTTCCACCACCCAAACCACGCCTGCATGAACTCATGATTAAAAATGCAGCAACTACTACAGGTGTAAAAGTCATCCCTTCACGCCTTTCTATTCTCACTAAAAAAATTGAAAGCACAACTGACAGAGGTGTTTGTTTTTATTGCGGTCAATGCAACCGCAACTGCAGTATGGCCAAAGCTGATTTTTCTTCTACTAATGTTTTAATCTACCCGGCGCTTAAAACCGGCAATGTTGATGTTATCTGCAATGCAATGGCACGTGAAGTGTTAACTGATAAAGAAGGCAAAGCCACCGGCGTAAGTTTCATCAACAAAGAAGAAAACCAGGAATACCACGTAAAAGGAAAAGTGGTAATTGTTGCTGCAAGTGCATGTGAAAGTGCAAGGTTGTTACTCAACTCTAAATCACAACGTCACCCCAACGGATTGGCCAACAGCAGCAATGTTGTTGGAAAATATTTGCACGACAGCACGGGTGCTGCAATGGGTGGTGTGCTGCCTCAATTGTTTGGCCGAAAAAAATACAATGAAGATGGTGTAGGTGGTGCACATATTTACAGCCCTTGGTGGCTGGATAATAAAAAACTGGATTTCCCCCGTGGCTATCATATTGAATATTGGGGAGGCATGGGCCAACCTGCTTATGGTTTTGGTTGGGATATTCATACCTACAATGGAAAATATGCTGTTGCAGGTAAACAGAAAGAAGCGGGTGGTTATGGTGCATCCTTAAAAGAAGATTACCGCTTTTTCAATGGTGCAGGTGTTGGCATGGCGGGCCGTGGTGAAATGATTGCAACAGAAGATAATTATTGTGAAATAGACCCGTATGTGGTTGATAAATACGGAATACCTGTTTTAAAGTTCAATGTAAAATTCAGTGACCATGAAATCAAACAGGCCAGACACATGAAAGAAACGTTTCGTGAAATCATGCACAATATGGGCGCTGTTATTACATGGGGCAACGATGGCGCTGAAAAAAATATGTACGGCTTAAATAAGCCCGGTGAAATTATTCATGAAGCAGGTACGGTACGCATGGGCAACGACCCCAAAACAAGTGCATTGAATAAATTTAACCAGGCACATGATTGTAAAAATTTATTTGTGGTGGATGGCGGCGCTTTTGTGAGCCAGGCTGATAAAAATATTACCTGGACGATACTGGCATTGAGTATGCGGGCGAGTGAGTACATAGTGAAGCAGTTGAAGAAGGGGAATCTGAGCTAAGAGTAACTAAGAGGAGAAAGAGAAAAAGAGGTACTATAATTTGAAACAATAAAATTGAGTTCTTAAATAGAATGCATTGAGCAAAAAGTTTGAAAGCCTCTTTTACTCCTTTCACTCTTTTATCTCTTTGCTCAAACTTGAAAACATGAAAAGAAGAGATTCCATCAAAGCCATCATCGTTGGTACTGTTGCATCATCTGTAATTATTGATGCTTGTAACACAAAAGACGAAAAAACAAAAGCGGCTGAGCAACCTGCCTCAACAGGTATTGACCGTATGAAAGAAGAAGCGGAGTATGAAAAGAAGCTGGAAGCAGAAACTTTTTTCTCCACACATGAAATGGCAACGATAACATTATTAGCCGATTATATTATTCCCAAAGATGAAGTAAGCGGCAGCGCCAGTGAAGCAGGTGTTCCTGCGTTTATTGAGTTTATTGTAAAAGATATGCCACAGCATCAAATACCCATGCGTGGCGGATTAAAATGGCTGGATTTAGAATGTTTTGAACGCTATCAAAAAGCATTTAAAGATGCTGATACCAAACAACAGGTTGAAATGCTGGACGCCATTGCTTATCCTGCAAAAGCAAAACCTGAAATGAAACAGGGTGTTGCGTTTTTTAATTTGATGCGCAACTTAACAGCAACGGGCTTTTATACTTCCGAAATCGGCGTGAAAGATATTGGATATATGGGCAACCGCCCCAATCAATGGACAGGTGTGCCTGATGATGTATTGAAGCAATACAATCTTGCTTATACAGAGAAGGAATTGAAAGAATGTATTTAACAACTCAGCGGTCTCTGCGCCTCTGCGTGAAATTTTATTGATATGAGTAAACTCAATAGAAGAAAATTTATTCGTGATGCTGCACTTGCATCAGCAGGCTTCTTCATCATCCCCCGCCATGTACTTGGCCGTGGCTTTATTGCACCGAGTGATAAACTCAATATTGCAGGCATCGGCATTGGAGGAAAAGGAACGAGTGATTTAGCGGAGTTTGCAAAAAGTCCGTATGTAAATATTGTGGCGCTTTGTGATGTGGATGACCGGCAGGCAAAAACATCCCGAACCAGTTTTCCAAAAGCGCCTTATTACAAAGATTTCCGTGTAATGCTGGAAAAAGAAAAGAATACGATTGATGCAGTTTCTGTTTCCACACCCGACCATACACATTTTGTTGCAACGATCGCCGCTATGCAAATGGGCAAGCATGTGTATGTTCAAAAACCATTAACACATTCTGTGTATGAAGCACGCATGCTGGCCGAAGCAGAAAAGAAATACAAAGTGGTAACGCAAATGGGTAACCAGGGCGCCAGTGGTGATGGTGTTCGTTTGATGCGGGAGTGGTACAAAGCCGGCTTGATTGGCCGTGCACGCACCATTTATGTGTGGACTAACAGGCCCGTATGGCCGCAGGGCATGGGCAAACCCAAAAAAGTTGCTTCCGTTCCTGCAGAACTGGATTGGGATTTATGGCTGGGCCCTGCACCGTATGAAGATTATAAAGATGGATATGTTCCTTTTAACTGGCGTGGTTACTGGAGTTTTGGCACAGGTGCGTTGGGCGATATGGGTTGTCATTTGATTGACCCTGCGTTTAAAACAGTTGGCCTGGGTTATCCTGCTGAAGTGGAATGCAGTGTAGCCGCCGTGTATGAACAAATGTGGACGGCTTCCAATTATCCTGATAGCTGTCCGCTGGCATCAACGGTTACACTCACATTTCCTGGTAAGAAAAATAATATTGAACTGCATTGGATGGATGGCGGTATTCGTCCCGACAGACCTGATGAACTCCTGCCCGATGAAGCAATGGGTGATGATGATGAAAGCGGCGGTGTAATTATTGAAGGCGCTAAAGGAAAGATGATGTGCGGTACGTATGGAAGTAATCCCAAACTGTTGCCCACCAGCCGCATGCAAAATCTCAATGTAAAACAAAGCATCAAACGTGTGCCCGAAGGTCATTACCTGCAATGGGTGAATGCATGTATTGCAGGTTATGGAAAAAATGAATTGAGTTCGCCGTTTGAGTATGCAGGCCCGTTAACTGAAAGTATATTGATGGGTAACTTGGCATTGCGTAGCTGGATGCTGAAAGATGCAAGTGATAAATTCAACGGAAGAAAAAAATTAACATGGGATGCAATGAATATGAAGATTACGAATTTTGATGAAGCCAATCAGTTTGTGAAGAGAGAGTACAGGAGCGGGTGGTAAAACCAGCCCCCTCCGCCCCCCAGGGGGGAACTGCTGAAGCACAGCCCACGCTTGTTTAAGTGTAAAATTTATCTTTTAGTTCTTTTAATTGTTAGTGTTTTTTATTTGTGTTACGGGCGTTGGTGCTGTCCTGAGCGTAGCCGAAGGATTAAACTTCTGTTGCGTCGCACTCTTGTACTGCATATCATTATTCATCAAAATGAAATGCAGTACCCCGATTAATCGGCGGTACGTTCAGCTCTTTATTCATCTTTTTATCTTTTGAAATCAAACCAGAAATATTCAATTAATTGGAGAGTATAATCACTATAGTATCATTTATTTTTATCATTGGACTTATTGTAACTCCTGTTATAATAATTTGGAGACTGAAAAAGCAAAATAAAAAACTCAGTTTACTTTTGTATCTGGCACTTGGAGTATTGACAACAACAGCTTTAACTTTTGTTTTCGCATGGTGGGCTGATATATCTGATAAAATTCTTTTAGCTCATTATGGTTATAATATTGATGGAATGAATGAAACTGAATTTTACGGACAAGTCGCTCCTGAAAATATGAAAAAAGTAAAAGAACTGGTAACAAGTATTTCAGGAATAGGTTGGCCCTTAAAAGCCATGATGACATTCGTTTTTTATTTGCCTTATTTGTTTATTATATATTTAATCAGCTATTTGATTGAAAGAAGAAGGAAAGCTTATAGTTAATGTTGCTTGATAAAAAGCTTCAACTGGTGTCAGGACGTTGCAAACGTCAGACACCTTGTGGGAGTGTTACACAGAGGATGATGCCAAATGTACAGTCGTACAAGAGTGCGACGCAAATTCGACGCCATGAAAAACAACAGTTGATAACATAAAATTCTTTTCACTCTTTTGAAATAAATTCTATGAACAGAAAATTAAGAATGGCCATGATTGGCGGCGGTAAAGATGCATTTATTGGTGCGGTGCACCGGCTTGCCATGAATATGGATGGACAGGTGGAACTGGTTGCAGGCGCCCTCAGCATCAATCCTGAAATTGCAGTTGAATCGGGTAAGATATTGTTTCTTGATGAAGACCGCATCTATACCGATTACAAAGTAATGCTTGAAAAAGAAGCAGCCATGCCCGCTGATAAACGGATTGATTTCATCACCATCGTTACACCCAACTTTGTGCATTTTGAACCTGCCATGATGGCTTTGGAAAAAGGGTTTCATGTGGTGATTGAAAAGCCCATCACATTTACATTGGAACAAGCCAAACAACTCAAAGCAAAAGTGGAAGAAACGGGTTTGAGTTTATTGCTTTGTCATACTTACACCGGTTACCCGATGGTGAAACAGGCGAAACAATTTATCAAAAGTGGCGCATTGGGTAAAGTGCGTAAAGTATATGTGGAGTATCCGCAGGGCTGGTTGAGTACGTTTCTGGAAGCTACCGGTCAGGCTCAGGCGAGCTGGCGTACAGATCCGAAGAAAAGCGGCAAAGCAGGAAGCATGGGCGATATCGGTACACATGCTTTTAATTTGGCAGAGTATGTTACAGGACTGGAAGTAACACATCTTTGTGCTGATATTAATATTGTAGTGGAAGGAAGAATGCTGGATGATGATGGAGCTGCGTTTCTTAAATTCAGCAATGGTGCAACAGGTGTGTTAATGGCTACACAAATTGCAGCGGGTGAAGAAAACAATGTAAAGATTCGTGTGTATGGCGAAAAGGGAGGTATTGAATGGAAACATGAAGATAATAACACCCTGCTTGTGAAGTGGCTGGATAAACCAACAGAGATTTACAGAACAGGTGGCGGCTACAACAGTTCCTTTGCAGCACACAACACCCGCACTCCCAGTGGACATCCTGAAGGTTTCTTAGAAGCATTTGCCAACATGTACCGCAACTTTGCATTAACAGTTCGTGCAAAAATGAATGGTGAACAACCCAAAGAAGAGTGGCTTGATTTTCCGGGTGTGAATGAAGGTGTGCGTGGAATGGCGTTTGTGGAGAATGTGATTGAAAGCGGAAAGAGCGAGGAGAAGTGGAGAGCGTTTGTGGTATGATGGCACGCAGAGGGGCCGGGGGCGCAGAGATGAATTTGCTGAAGCAAATTAAAGTGCCTGTTTTTTAATTCGTTTAAAAAGGATTGCTGTTGAAATAAATACGAAGCATTTTTTACTCTGCGCTCTCTGCTCCTCTGCGTGAAAAAATCACCAGGGATAGTAAGAGCGCTGAGAAACACAATAATCTTATTAATTACCTTCTATGGAAATAAACGAAATAACTGGTATCATCATAGAAGAATCAATAAAGATTCACAGGGATGTGGGTCCTGGATTGATGGAAAAAGTTTATGAAGAGTTGTTGTACTATCGTTTAACAAAGCGGGGATTAAATGTAAAGCGTCAGCAAAAAATAGAGTTTTTTTATGAAGAAGTAAGAATGAATATTGATTTGCGGTATGATTTAATGGTGGAAGAAAGTGTACTTGTAGATATAAAATCGAAGGAAACTGTTCCACCTGTTGATTATAAAATATTTAAAACTTATTTACGTCTGACGAATATTTCAATTGGGCTTGTTATTAATTTTAATGTTGACTATTTAAAAGAAGGAATTAAGCGGGTTGCAAACAATTTTATTGATAAATAAAATAACTCTGCGCTCTCCGCCCTCTGCGTGGGGTTATTCTTTGCTTGTTTTCTTTAATGATTAAATAACTGACCTGAGAAAAATCTTAACTTTCAAAATTCAAAGAACAATCAAATGAAAAAGTATTTATTACCCTCCGCCATTTCATTGCTGCTGATGGCATGTGGCGGCTCCTGTACGGAAAACAAAGAAGCCAAAAAAGAAGAAACAAAAACTGAAACTCCTGCAGCGCCTTCAATTAGTGATGACCCTGTGTACCAGGAAGGATTGGCGCTGGTGGCAAAACCTGAAAATCTTTGTCTCACCTGTCATAAAGTAGATGAAAAACTTACAGGGCCTGCCTACCGTGATGTGGCCAACAAATACGAAAACACGCCGGAGAATGTAAAAAAGCTGACTGAAAAAGTATTGAAAGGCGGCAGTGGGGTTTGGGGTGATGTAGCCATGGTACCAGCGCCGGGTTTAAAACAGGAAGATGCAGAAAAAATGGTAAAGTATATCTTGTTGCTGAGAAATAAATAGTGTTTAACCGTAAGTCTTAGCATTGGTTTTAAATACAAATCTTAAATTATAAACAAATAATCATGATACGTACAATTTTTTTGCTTGCTGCAATAAGCGCTTTTAACGCCTGTAATAATGAAAGTGAAAAACAAACAACTGCTGAAGCCGACACCACTTTAAAGTCGATTGCCCTGGTTTTAACAGAAACAGAAGCAGCCGAAGGATGGATTGCTTTGTTTGACGGGCAAACCACCAAAGGCTGGCATAAATATGGCGGAGCGGCAGTTGGCAGTGCATGGAAGATTGAAGATGGCGCCCTGCATTTGGATGCCAACCAGAAGGACAACTGGCAAATTAAAGGTGGCGGCGATATTGTGTGTGATGAAGAGTTTGATAATTTTCATTTAAAACTTGAATGGAAAATTGATACCTGCGGTAACAGCGGTATTATGTTTTATGTGCATGAAGACACCCTGAAATACAAATACCCCTGGATGACAGGTATTGAAATGCAGGTGCTGGATAATAAATGTCACCCTGATGCAAAGATCATTAAACACCGTGCCGGCGATTTGTATGATATCATATCGGCCACACCCGAAACAGTAAAGCCCGCCCTTGAATGGAACCTTGCAGAAATTAAGTGTGTAAACGGCGCTTTGGAGTTTTACCTCAACGGAACAAAAGTTGTTACCACCACTTTGTGGGATGATGCATGGAAAAAAGCAGTAGCCGCCAGCAAGTTTAAAGAGTGGAAAGATTTTGGTACTTACAAAAAAGGAAAAATTGCTTTACAGGATCATGGTAATCATGTGTGGTACAGGAATATTAAGATTAAGAAGTTGTAATAAATACAGTATTATAAAAGAAAGATCGGCCGCAAGCGGCCGATCTTTCTTTTATAACTTATGCCTCAATGATAATACTGCTCTTCGCCTCGCCCTGCATCAGCGCCACACTTCTGTCAATAAACTCCGTTAAATGATTTCCTTTCAATAACCCCTGCGACAGCAGTGCAAGATCAGCTAAGTTGTGCACCATTTCTTTTGCTTTTGTTGCATTGGTTTCTTTTAAAACAGACTGATATACTTTGTGGTTGCCGTTTACGGTTAGCTCCACTTCATCGGGCATGCTGGCATAAAAGCTGCCCATAGGTCCGCTCATATGTGCCATCTCTTTCATGCGGCGCATCATTTCCGGGCGGGTGGCCACAATAGGCGGCGCATCGGGGCTTAACCCTTTTACTTCCACATTCAAATGCAAATCAGTCAACTGAATATTGAAGAGCTCTTTCAGCTTTTTTTCTTCCTCCTCACTCAATACACTTTTTAATTCATCCTGTTTGTCAATTAAGTTATCAGCAATATCTGCATCCACTCTTCTGAAAACAACATTCTCCCATTTCATTTCCATATGACTGATAAAGGAGGGATCAATCATTGTATCCAGTAAAACAACAATATATTCTTTTGCATCGGCAGCTTTAATGAATGTGTTTTGCTCAACAGCATTGGTGGTGTAAAGTAATACCAGCTTACCGTTTTTATCTTTTTGCAAAACCTCCGCTGCCGCTTTGTATTCATCCAGTGTATAAAATTGTGAGAGACTTGTGTTTCCCTCTCCCCCCCTGGGGGAGTTGGAGGGGGCCGCTTTTAAAATATGAAATTTATTTGCCTTCTCCAAAAACTTATCATCCGTCATCATACCATATTTCACAAACAATCCAAGGCTTTCCCATTTCTCTTCAAACTCCTTTCGTTCATTGCGAAAGAGTTCATCCAGTTTATCAGCTACTTTCTTTGTAATATGGCTGTTGATTTTTTTAACATTGGGGTCGCCCTGCAAATAACTGCGGCTTACATTGAGCGGAATATCCGGACTGTCAATAACACCGTGCAGCAGCATCAAAAATTCAGGAACAATATCTTTCACCTCATCTGTTACAAACACCTGGTTGCAGTAAAGTTGAATTTTATCTTTTTGTATTTCATAACTCTGTTTGATTTTGGGGAAATACAACACACCTGTTAAATTGAATGGATAATCCACATTCAAATGAATCCAGAACAAAGGCGCATCGCTGAAAGGATACAACTCTTTATAAAAATCCTGGTAGTCTTGTGATGTTAACTCAGAAGGCTTCTTCACCCACAAAGGTTGTGTGTTGTTTATTTGTTCATCGCCATAATAAATAGCAACCGGTAAAAATTTACAAAACCGTGTAAGAATTCCTTTCAAACGATCATCTTCCAAAAACTCTTTACTGTCTGCATCCACATGCAACACAATATCAGTTCCTCTTTCGGTACGTGCCGTTGTCTCTTCCAAAAAATATTCAGGGCTTCCATCACATTCCCAGCGTACAGCGGCAACATCTTTAAAACTTTTGGTAAACACTTCCACTTTACTGCTCACCATAAAGGCGCTGTAAAAGCCCAAACCAAATTTTCCGATGATGGCATTTTCGTTTTGTCCTTTGTATTTCTGCACAAATTCTTCTGCGCCGCTAAATGCTACCTGGTTAATATATTTTTCTACTTCCTCAGCCGTCATACCCACGCCATGATCGCTGATGGTGAGGGTGCCGGCTTCTTTATCTAATTTTACGGTTACTTTTAAATCACCCAGTTCACCTTTTACCTCGCCAATGGATGAAAGTGTTTTCAATTTTTGAGTGGCATCCACTGCGTTACTCACCAGTTCACGAAGAAAAATCTCATGATCGCTGTATAAAAACTTTTTAATGATGGGAAAAATGTTCTCTGTTTGTACACGAATACTTCCGGTTTGCATAATAATTTTTTTAGTGATACAATACCAGCTTTCGTTTTTCATGGCAGCGGTTTTGCCCGTCCGAACGGATAATTCATCCGGGCGGGCGCCGCAATCACTTCATGGTTCCGTTTCCATGGCAGCATTACAGCTCAACCCTGCTTACTGGTATAAATTTCTTTCAGGTCGCAAAAGTCAAGAAAAATGCCATACAAAGCGAAAAAGAAAAAATGGCAGAAGAATGGAGGATCCTAAACGTTAATAAGAACGTTTGGCAGGGTTCTTCCTCATATCGGTAATACATAGCAATTCGATCTTATTTTTTTGAACCCTGTAAAAGATTTGATTGTGCGGTGTAAACAACAGGCTTCTTACATTTTTTCTTTTTTGCGAAGGTTTCCCTGCTTCGGGGTTTTGAATAATAAACTCAACCCGCTTTTCCAGGCGTTCAAGAAACCCATTCGCTATAGTTGGCGAAAATTCTTTGAGCAGGTATTGATGGATATTAAGAATATTTTTCCGGAAACGTTTGGAAACAATTACTGTTTTTTCCATTCCTTCATTTCTTTCTTTAAATCTCCCCATGAAATGGTTTCACCATTATCTGCTTCACTGATCGCTTCATCCAGTTCCTTCAGTTGTTTGGAAGAAAGAGAATCCACAACATCCTGCCCTGATGCGTAAAACGCAACATCTTCCATTACCTGGTTGAGAATGGCATCATCCTCAATATTTTCAAGAAGCTTATATATTTTTTGTTTAAGGGGGCTACTCATTGCAACAAGGTACAAATTATTTTTATAATGAAACTTAGCCGATATTAAATGTGATAACCAGTTCTTTGATTAATAAAGCATGCAGAAAACACCAGTCGGACTTGTATTACAAAAAGC
>JAIEQM010000052.1 GCA_019747705.1 Chitinophagaceae bacterium
CGCCGTACACGCAAGTACATACGGTGGTGTGAGAGGGCGGCAAAGTTTAATATCTTTGCCCCCTACTTTAATTATCAGAGTTTTATTTCTTCATCATGGTCATCAAAGAAGCGGTATTCGGTTAAATGATAACCAGTGTTGGGGCGCACTTTAATTTTTTGTTTGTATTTCCAGCTCCATTTCATGCGGCGGGAGGGGAAGCCTTTGGTAAGATAGGCTTGCATGATGGGGTGCACATCAACTGTGAGCTTGCTGTGCTTTTGCATGATGAGGTAGTTGAGATTTTTTTCAATCTCATCTTCCAGTATTAATGTTGAAGAAACTTTACCGGTACCATCGCAACTGGGGCATACTTCCTGTGTGTTGATGTTTACTTCAGGCTTCATACGCTGCCTGGTAATTTGCATCAACCCAAATTTGGAAATAGGGAGAATAGCGTGCTTGGCCCGGTCAGGTTTCATCAGTTCTTCCATTGCATCTGCCAGTTTGCGTTTGTTCTCCGGCAGTTTCATATCAATAAAATCAACGACGATGATGCCGCCAATGTCCCGCAGGCGCAACTGGCGTGCAATTTCTTCAGCCGCTTCCAGGTTGGTTTGCATGGCATTCTCTTCCTGGTTGGCGCTTACACTTTTGTAACCGCTGTTTACATCAATTACATGTAAGGCTTCAGTATGTTCAATAATTAAATAAGCGCCGCTTGCCAGGTTTACCGTTTTACCAAAAGATGCTTTTACCTGCCTGGTAACACCAAAGCTGTCGAATATAGGAGAACCATTTTGATAAAAACTTACAATATCCGCCTTGTCTGGCGCTACTTTCTGAATATAGGTACGTGCATCTGTGTAAATGTTTTTATCATTTACCACAATGCGGTTAAAGTCTGAACTGAGTAAATCACGGAGGATGCTGGTGGTTTTGTCCTGCTCTCCCAGGATTTTTAACGGAGCCACTCCATTTTTTAAATTCTTTTGAATCTGCTGCCAGGTAGTAACCAGGTTGTTTACATCTTCATGAAGTTCTGCGGTATTCTTTCCTTCTGCCGCAGTTCTTACAATAACGCCATAGTTCTTTGGCTTAATGGCTTCAACAATCTTCTGTAACCGTTTTCTTTCGTCGCCCGAGTGTATTTTACGGGATACCGCCACAATATCATTAAAGGGGGTAATTACCACAAAACGCCCGGGTAATGAAATTTCACAACTAAGCCGTGGGCCCTTAGCGGCAATGGGTTCTTTTAAAATTTGAACCAGAATATTGGGTTTGCCGTTAAGTACTTCACCAATCTTTCCGGTTTTTACAATCTCTGCTTCGTTTTGAAATTTTCCAAAATCTGCAATGCCTTCACTTTTATCCTGTATGGAATGACCGGTAAATTTAATGAGTGAACGGATGTAGGGGCTTAAATCGGTATAATGGAGAAACCCGTCTTTTTCAAAGCCCACGTCTACAAATGCAGCATTCATACCGGGCACCAGTTTTTTCACCTTGCCTAAGTATAAATCACCCACAGTAAAGCTGGCATCATGACTTTCCTGATGCAACTCAACCAGTTTTTTATCTTCTAACAGGGCAATTTCCACCCCGGTGGGGGCAGCGTTAATGATCAGTTCCTTGTTCACAAAAATGTGTTGTTAATTTGAACCATCTTATGCCATTTGCCTTAATGAAATGTGGAATGGCATAATGCCGGTAAACACAGGCTGATAAGCTGAACACCAGCTTTCAACCACGTTTCCCGGTATTACCTCACCTGATCAGGAAGGAATAGACTGAATGCAGTATTACAAATACAAGCAACGAATTGAATTTCTGCATCAGTTGTAAAAAAGAGGACAGAGCCCAACTGTTACAGCAGGGCTCCGTATGAAAAGAAGTTATTTGTTCTTCTTCTTATGACGGTTCTTCCTCAAGCGTTTCTTACGTTTGTGCGTCGCAATTTTATGACGCTTTCTTTTTTTACCGCAAGGCATACGAATAAGATTTACGTTCGTTAAATAATGTTGTTGACTATAATAATTTCACTTTCACAACTTCACCATAAAGGGCAAAGTGTTATAATGATTTTATATGCTCTTCAATTTGCTTGGTCATCTCCGGGTTGGGCTTTAGCTTCTTTTCATCCTGTAATTTTTTCACAGTTTCAAGAAACCTGCCGTACCATTTTTTAGCAGCAGCTTTATCACCGGATTGCTCACTGGCATCAGCCAGGCGGAGCAAAGCATCCAGGTTTTCCGGCTCCAGTTCCACCACTTTGGTAAAGCGTTCAATAGCTTTTGGCAATTGCCCGCTCACCGAAGCACCAATACCCAGCATATAAAGGGCATAAGCATTTTTTGGATTTTTTTCTGCTACTTCCCTTATCATCGTAATTCCTTTCATGGGTGGTTCGCTGCCGGCAGCCCCAAAAAAATAAGTGCTGCCCAGCCCAACCTTATTGGAATCACTGGAGGGATTAAGTTCCAAAGCCTTTTCAAATAACTCTTTTGCTTCTGCAGCCATCCACACTTTAAGAGGTTGTTCCTCAACTGTCTGGAGTTCTGTTAACAGCAAACGGGCAGCAAAGGTGAGGTTTTTCTCTGAACTTTCCAACTTAGCAGCCTCTCCCATGTATTTAATATAAGGCACAAAAGCGCCAATACTGTCCATCCAGAACCGGGAAAGGGTTTTATACACCTTCATCTGCTGTTCCTTTACATCACCCCGCTCCACACTGTTTTCCCATTGTGTTACTTTCTCAAGTTGCTGAGCGTTAAGTCTTTTCTTGGCTAAAGCAAGCATGGTGGGGAAATCAAGGCTAGTGGCAGAACTCCCGTTTTGGGATGTTGCCGGGGCATGGTTATGTTCAGTATGATTGGGTACTGTCCGGCCAAATTTGAACAAAAGAAAAACCGCAATAACTGCGGTTGAAATGAATATGATTTGTTGCCTGTTCACGTTTCTTAAAATTGAAGTGCAAAGCTACGGCAGGCAGGCCAATAAATAAGATATACAATCTGCTTAAGTGCCGGTACGCTGCTTTTTTACATCTGCCACAAATTCTTTGGCGGGTTTAAATGCCGGGATATAGTGTTCAGGAATATGAACAGCCGTATTCCTTTTAATATTACGGCCAATTTTAGCGGCTCTTTTTTTGGTAATAAAGCTGCCAAAACCACGGATATAAATGTTTTGCCCGCTCAAAAGGGATTCTTTTACTTCCTTGAACATGGTTTCAAGCGTTACCAGCACATCCACTTTGGGGATGCCCGTTTTTTCTGAAATCTGATTAACTAAATCTGCTTTTCTCATCTTTTTATTTTTAAGAGTTAATGATCACTATATGTAATCTTTATATAAAGGTGAAACATTTTTTTGATAAATACAAATAATATTTTGTCTAAGTGATTGATTATGAATATGAAACGCTATTGCTGATTGAGTTGATATATTTGCTTTAAAAGGCTCAACAAAACCCCTCTTTTTCAGCTTCATGTTAAAAAATCAAACAAATTATTTTCAACAAAAACTTTTACTGTGGCATAAGCTTGAAAATAAAAGAGAACTTCCATGGAAAGGTGAGAAAGATGTTTACCGCATATGGCTGAGTGAAATTATTCTGCAGCAAACAAGAGCAGCGCAGGGTTGGAACTATTACGAGCGATTTTTACAAACCTATCCCACCATTGAAAAACTTGCAAAAGCGCCCCTGGAAGATGTGTATAAACTATGGGAAGGACTGGGTTATTACACCCGCTGCCGCAACCTCCATGCAACTGCCCAAAAAATTGTATTTGAATTAAAAGGGGAGTTTCCAAAAACTTATGATGAAATACTAAAGCTGAAAGGAATAGGGCCTTATACCGCTGCAGCCATTGCCTCTTTTGCTTACAACTTACCTCATGCAGTGGTGGATGGTAATGTGTTCAGGGTACTGAGCCGTTTTTTTGGTGAAACAACAGCTACAGATTCATCTGCCGGTAAAAAATTATTTGAACAATTAGCCAATGATTGTATTGATAAGAGCAATGCGGCTGTTTACAACCAGGCCATTATGGATTTTGGAGCCACCATTTGCAAACCCGATAATCCTCTTTGTAACAGTTGTGCACTCAATAAAAAATGTGTGGCACTGAAAAAAGAAATGGTAATGCACTTGCCTGTTAAGGAAAAACAACTAAAACAACGGAGCCGCTGGTTTGTATTTTTTGTATTGGAATATAAAGGCAGATTTGCCGTACAGCAGCGAACAGAAAAAGATGTGTGGCAAAACCTGTATCAGTTTCCGGCTATGGAATTTCATATAGAAAAAGAATGGAAAACGTTTCTAAAATTAAAAAACATATTACAGGCGCAAACATTATTTACATCAGCCGCTGCAAAGCAAACTGCCATTACCAAACCGGTAGTTCAAAAACTTTCGCACCAAACCATACATGCAGTGGCGGTTCTTGTAAAAGTACCTGCATTAAAAAAACAAATGAAGCAAGTACAATGGAAAACGAAAGCAGAGTTAAAGCAACTGCCTTTCCCGAAAATTATGCACCAGTTGATGCAGGGGAAAGTGATGGAGCTGTTTTAATCCATCAGCGATTGAAAGAAAATTCCTGTTTAAGTGTACTTGCTTTGCTGTGAAGTTTAATACAGAAACCCGGACTGTTGAGACACTTTTGATCTCAATCCCCAATAAAAACTTTCGCATACGGAACAAAAATACTCCCTTGTGTGTACCTGTGCCGGTACTCTGTTATTTAACATCTTTGCTTAAAAAATCATTGCCTGCTTTTTGAAAGATGGCCTGAATCCTGTAACTTGGAGGGGAGCAAAAACAGGAATGGACAGCAATGGCTGTACCTGGAATCATTGATTAAAATTTTATTTTATGAGAGGAGTTAACCGTGTTATGCTTATTGGCAATCTTGGTAAAGACCCTGACCTGCAGCAACTGGAAGGCAATATTGCAGTTGCTAAATTTCCACTGGCAACTACTGAAGCATTTAAAGACAGAACCGGTAAACTGGTGAGCCAAACAGAATGGCATACTGTGGTGCTGTGGCGTGGCCTTGCAGAGCTGGCTCAGAAATATTTGCATAAAGGAAGCCTTGTTTATATAGAGGGGCGATTGAAAACAAGAAGCTGGGAAGATAAGGAAGGCGTAAAAAAATTTATGACCGAAGTAGTGGGGGATAATTTAATTATGCTGGATAAGCGGGCAGACGGAAATATGAAAACAGATATTCAGGATCATACGGGCGGTAATTATACTGATGATGTGCCGCCCATCGGGGAACCCAGCGGTGATTTACCTTTTTAAACTGCCTGCTTGATAAAGCCTTATTTTTGAGGGGTTATTCTTTACCAAAATAATTGGCGTGGATTATTACACTCAAAGTTTTTCATTTTTACTTTTTATAAAACCTTTTTTACTGGCTGCGGCCAGCCAGGGGCTCCCTGTTCTGGTGATTTTATTTTTAGCGCTGCTGTTTTTATCCTTTATGGTTAGTGGCGCTGAGGTTGCTTTTTTTTCATTGAAGTACAAAGACCTCAATATGCTCAAAACCAAAAACGATGATAATGCCCGGCGTGTGATTCACCTGCTGGAAGAACCACGTGTACTGATGGGCAGCCTCGTAAGCGCTAATACTTTTTTTAACCTCGGTATCATTTTTATTTCCAATTTTTTGATTGATGAGTTCATGCACCTGGAGCACCAGCTTCTGTGGGTGGAGTTTATTATTAAAGCGCTTGCCATAGGGGCATTGATCTTGTTGTTTTGTGAAGTGCTGCCAAAAGTATGGGCATCGCACAACAATTTATTCTTTGCTTTTTTAGCCAGCTGGACGGTGGACTCAGTGATCTTTCCTTTTTTTAAAACTACGGGCAAATGGCTGGCAGGATATTCCGATGGTATTGAAAAACGCCTCACCAAATATCAAAACTCTTCCCTTAAAGCTGATGAACTGGATTACGCCATTGACCTGATGAGCGAGGATGAAGCCACTATTGAAGAGAAGAAAATTTTAAAAGGTATTCAGAAATTCAGCAATATAACGGTAAAACAGGTGATGCGCTCAAGGCTGGATGTAAGTGGTATTGAATACAGCCTTCCCTTTGGTGATGTGATTAAAAAAATTGAAGAACTGCATTACAGCCGCCTGCCCGTGTATAAACGCACACTGGATGAAGTGGCGGGTATTTTACAAACAAAAGATTTGCTCAACCATATTGATGAGCCTGCTGATTTTAACTGGCACCAGTTTATGCGTTCACCCTTCTTTGTACCGGAGCAAAAACTGATTGATGATTTGCTCAAAGAATTTCAGCAGAAGAAAATACATTTTGCAGTGGTGGTGGATGAGTTTGGCGGCACCAGCGGTATTGTAACCATGGAAGATATACTGGAAGAAATTATTGGTGAGATTAAAGATGAGTTTGATGAAGAAGAAACCATCAACAAAAAAATTGACGACTTTAACTACCTGTTTGAAGGAAAGACCATGATTTACGATGTTTGTAAAATTATGAATCTGCCTATGGAAACATTCGATAAAGTGCGTGGGGAAAGTGAATCACTGGCAGGCCTGGTACTGGAGCTTGCTGAACGGTTACCAAAACCAAATGATGTAGTGGAGTCCGGTGACTTTTCGTTTGCTGTAATGGAAGTGAGCCGCAACCGCATTGAAAAAGTAAAAGTTACCATTAAACCTGTGAAAGAATAATTATGAAATTACTGCTTACTTCTTGTCTCATACTTCTTGTTTCGGTTTTTATTTCCTGCAATTCTGATCCTGTTCCCAAACCAAAAGGATATTTTAAAATTGAGTTGCCGGAGAAGAAATATATATTGTTTGATAAACCGGGCTATCCTTATACATTTGAATATCCTGTGTATGGCGATGTTCTTAAAGACAGTACTTTTTTTGATGATAAACCGGAGAATGAATACTGGGTGAATATTGATTTTCCGCAGTTTGACGGAAGGGTGCATTTAAGTTATAAAACCATTGGCTCCAATGATTTTTCAAAACTGGTGGAGGATGCTTTTAAGATGACCAGCAAGCATACCCTTAAAGCCACTTCTATTGATGAACTGCCGGTTAAAGGCGGACCCGGCGTAAGCGGATTTGTTTTTGATGTGGGTGGAAATGCCGCTACCGGTAAACAGTTTTTTGTAACAGACAGTGTAAAACATTTTTTAAGAGGCGCTTTGTATTTTAACTCTACGCCCAATTACGATTCCATACAACCGGTAGAACAGTTTCTGTACAAGGATATGCAGCATCTGATACAAACCCTGAAGTGGAGAGGATAAAAAACAATACAGGTTACAAGTTTTAAGTTGCGGGTAAGTGCATTTACATTTAAACCTGTAACCTGTTTTGAATAATTGCTAATTATTTGTTCTGAGGGTACTATCCGGCGCAACCACTTCTTCCCGCAACGGGGCCCTTGAAAACATTTTCATATTTACTTTTTTCCTGAGCTTTTTCTTTTCAGCGGATGCTGCGGCAAATGTGGCTTCGGGTTTGGGTGTTTCTGTTTTTATTTCTGCAGGCATGGGAACCACTTCAATTTCCTTAAGCTCTGCACCAGTTGTTTCTTTTTTGATTTGGATGATTTTTTAGCAACGGCCGGTTTCGTTTCTTCTTTGGGTGGTGTAAAAGATTCAGGTTTGCCCCGGGAAAAATCTTCTTCTTTCACATCCCGAAGTTGTACGTTTTCCTGCAACGTAACAGCAGTTTCTTTGTACATCTTTTGAAACTCTTTTTTGTTTTTGGTTTTGATGTAATCGGTAATACCATAAACCGATGCGGCCGTAATGAGCAGGCCGCCTGCTAAAAGATAGAACTTCATAATTACAATGTTTAAATGGTGAATGTTTTGAGATAGCGTTTGCTTTGTTTGTAAATAAAATATTCGGCAATGAGCATATTGCCCAGCACACTGATCCAGAGAGAAATTTCATAGTTCTTTAAATGATTCCAATCCAGCACATAAAACACAATATGATAAATGCGGAAGGTAACAGCCGTCATGGCCATGGCATAAGAACGAATCATCCATATTTTATGCGCCAGTACATTTTTTTCTTTGATGGTTTTTAAACCCCACCACGTAGTGAGGAACCAGAAGATGGCCATGAACATGAATAAGGCCCTTTCCCAAAAACTTCCTTTGGCAAAAAAGCTCATGTACAAACCTGTAGGCGCACCAATGAGCAATACCACAAACACATAAATTTTTCCGCTCCAGATGTGAATTTTTCTTCGTCTTTTTAAAATGTAAGTTGAGAATTGAACCAACGAAGCGGTAATGCAAAACATGCCTGCACCTATGTGCAGGTAAAAACTCCAGTAGTACACAGGTTTGGCAAAAAGCAAAGCACGTTCTTCAATAAATGAAAAGCTTTGGCTGAAATTGTAATAAGGAATGGTATTGCGTACCAGCAGTAAGCTGAAGAATACTACGGGCACCCAAAACAATAAGCGGAAGAAGAATTTGCCGGCCTGCTCCAATGTTAGTTGCCGGGAGTTAAGCATGTTGACGTTGGTTTTGAACAAGAGGATGAGGCCTCAGAATTGTTTCCATAAAAGATGTGTGTTAATACTCTGCTAAAGGAAGTTGAAGGGAAACGTATCTTTGCTGCATGATTGTAATTGACAATATTTATGTGAGCGATGAAGTGGTGGAGGAACAGTTTGTTTGCAACCTCAGCAAATGCAAAGGCGGCTGCTGTATTGATGGCGATGCAGGGGCGCCGCTCACCAAAGAAGAAATGAATGAAGTGAAAGAAGCATTTGCACAGGTTCAACCTTTGTTAACGGAGGAAGGCAAAAAGGTGATTGATGAAATTGGTTATTATACGTATGATAAAGAATTTGGCTGGGTAACACCCACCATTAGCAACGGCATGTGTGCTTATGGATTGGTTGATGAACAGGGAATTGTGAAGTGCAGTTTTGAACAGGTGTACAATGAAGGCAAAACCAAATGGAAAAAACCCATCAGTTGTCATTTGTATCCTATTAAAATAAGTAAGAGCAAAAACACCGACCAGGAATATGTGAATTACGAACCAAGAGACCCGATGTGCAATCCTGGCTGTGCATTTGGAAAAGAATTGAAAGCGCCTGTTTATAAATTTTTAAAGGAAGCCTTGGTGCGGAAATATGGAGAAGAGTTTTATGAGGTGCTGGAGCAGATAACTGCTCAATACTACAGCCCCCATCCGACTTCCCCCCAAGGGGGAAGCCATCAAGGCACATAGCTCACTTGTTTAAGAACTTTATAAAAAGTTGAAGTGGTTGTAATATGCTCAGCCAAGAACATAACTTGATGTGGTAGATAAATAGATTGGCAAGAGGTGAAGCACCGCCTCCTCTGCCTTTGGCGAGGAGGAAGGGAGGAGAGGCTGAATAGAATTACTGAACGTATAAGAGTGCGACGCAACAGCAGCTTCATAGTAATTCATAAGCTTGTAACATAATTCCTGATTTCAAAAAATTACAAAGTAATTTTACAGCATGAGCGAAACGGCATCAAAGTTTATTGCAAAGAGTACCATTAAAGCTGCGGACCTTGACCACCGCCGTACGATTCATTTTAATATTGGTAAATACAATGCAAAAGTGCCTGAAGGCAAGCAGCAGTTTACGCAACTGATGACTGCACGTGAACGTGCCAAGAATGTAAAGTGGCGTGCATTGGAAACGCTTGACCAACAGTTGGAAGAATTTGAATTGCAGTTTACACGCCGTGGCGGAAAAGTTGTTTGGGCAGAAGATGGCAAACAGGCATGTGACGAAATTTTAAAAATATGTGCTGCTAAAAATTGCAAAACACTGGTGAAGAGCAAGAGCATGGTTACGGAAGAAATTCATTTGAATGATGTGCTCGAAAAAAACGGCATTGAAAGTGTGGAAACCGATTTGGGTGAATACATTCAGCAATTAGACGGCGAAGCGCCTTATCATATTGTAACGCCCGCCATGCATAAGAGTAAAGAAGATGTGGCCAAACTCTTTGCAGAAAAACTCGGCACTGATCCTAAAGCAACACCTGAACAACTCACACTGATTGCAAGAAAAATTTTACGTGAAAAATATGTACAGGCCGAAGTAGGTGTAACAGGCGCCAATTTTATTTTGGCTGATGTGGGTGGCATTGCTGTTACCGAAAATGAAGGCAATGCAAGGTTGAGTTGTGCATTTCCTAAAACACATATTGTAGTGGTGGGTATTGAAAAAGTATTGCCATCTATGAATGATTTGGGATTATTCTGGCCATTGCTTTCAACATACGGAACAGGCCAGCAGGTTACAGTTTATAACAGCATTGTACTCGGACCAAAACAAGCAAATGAAAAAGATGGTCCTGAAGAAATGATTGTGATACTTCTGGATAATGGCCGCACCAATATTTTAAAAAATCCTGCAACAAGAGAAAGTTTATACTGCATCCGTTGCGGTGCGTGTTTAAATGCATGTCCCGTTTATAAAAATATTGGCGGTCACAGTTATGGCGCTACCTACAGCGGCCCCATTGGAAAAGTAATTACACCGCATTTGAATCAACTGGATGAATACAAGCATTTGAGTTATGCATCATCCTTGTGCGGCAATTGCACGGAGGTTTGTCCTGTGCGTATCAATTTGCATGAGTTGCTTTTGGAAAACCGACATGAAGCAGTGGAGCAGGGATTTGTTTCATTTGGTGAGCGCATGGCGTGGAAAGTGTGGAAACAGGCCAGCATGAGCCGCAAGCTGATGAATATGGGCAGCAGCAAAATAAAAAATTTTGTGATGAACAATTTTGTGAAGGAATGGAAAAAGCATCATGGTGAACTGCATTTTCCTGAGAAAAGCTTTAATGAAATGTGGAAAGAGAAAAACGGAGTAAAATAAATTTTGTAACTTGTAAGGTATGCAACAGTTATTTACAGCACATATTGAAAAAGACAAAGAAAGCGGTTATTATATTGGAACAATACCTGCGGTTCCGGGTGCATACACGCAGGCAAAAACACTTGATGAGCTGCAGGTGAGGCTGAAGGAAGTGCTGGAGCTTTGCATTGATTCTTTAAGTGATGACCATTACTAAGAGCTGTGCTTAGACAAATTGAAATTGATAACGAAGAATATATTCGTTTACTTCAATCACTTTAATCTTGCTTATTTACTCTCCACATAACACTCCACGCCTCCGTTACATCATTGATTACTTCAATGAGAAACTTGGTTTGAATGCAGTAGTTACGGATGATGAACAATTGTATAAAGCCCATCTCTCAGAAAAAATAAATTATTCTTCAGCAGGGATAGCAGATGATGAGTTGTTTATTCAGTCCGTTGGTTTATTGCAGGAAGATGAAATCAAAAAACATAAGCTTGAATGTTTTGAATGGAACAACACAACTGCTTTTTTTCAAACCAATGATGATGCGGGGTTTGATATTTTTTCAGCAGTATTTTATTGCATCAGCCGCTATGAAGAATACCTGGAGTATGAACCTGATGAATATGGAAGATTTGCACATTGGAATTCACTTGCCTGGAAGAATGATTTTTTGATGAAGCCTGTTGTGGATGTATGGCTGAAAGAATTTGGAAAGCTGCTCCAATCAAAGTTCCCCGCATTCACCCTACACCCTACACCTTACACCTTTATTCCTACCTACGATATTGATATTGCCTGGAGTTACAAAAACAAAGGTTTTTGGAGAAGCATTGCAGCATCCATCAAACAACCATCAACCATTGCAGAGCGTTTGGAAGTGGTTCGTGGTAAAAAACAAGACCCGTTTGATTGTTACGATTGGCTCAAGCAACTTCATCAAACTCATCAGCTTTCGCCCATCTACTTTTTTTTAGTGGCAGAAGAACGTGGGGAACTGGATAGAAATATTTCACCCAAACAAAAAGCATTGCAGCAGTTGATAGTGCAAACAAAGCAATTGGCTGATGTGGGTTTGCATCCTTCTGTACACAGCAACACGGCTAAAGAATGTTTGGCAAAAGAAAAAAATACATTGCAGCAAATCATTCGCCAGCCCGTTGCCAAAAGCCGTCATCATTATCTGCAACTGCATGTGCCGCACAGTTACCGTGAATTGATAGCCGCAGGAATTACAGATGACTATACAATGGGCTATGGAACGGTAAACGGTTTCCGTGCTTCCACATCCAATTCTTTTCTGTGGTATGATTTGGAAAAAGAAAAAACCACTGCTTTACGTATTCATCCCTTTGCTTTTATGGAAGCGAACAGTTTTTATGAAGTGAAGCAAAGTGCTGAAGAAGCTTTGACAGAGTTGCGTCATTTGTTTGAAGAAGTTAAAAAGGTGAATGGCACATTCATTACCATATTTCATAATCATTTTTTGGGAACAGATCCCATGTTCAGCGGGTGGAAAGAAATGTATGAAGAGTTTGTGGCTGCTGCACAGTAATGAGTTATTTTGCACACATGTACATCCTGGGTATTTCAGCATTTTATCATGACTCGGCTGCTGCCATTATAAAAGACGGTGAAATTATTGCCGCCGCACAGGAAGAACGTTTTACCAGGAAAAAACACGATGCCGGCTTTCCATCTAAAGCCATTGCTTATTGCTTACAGGAAGCAGGCGTAACCATTGATGACCTGGAAGCAGTTGTATTTTATGATAAACCACTGCTTAAATTTGAACGGTTGCTGGAAACCTATTACGCATTTGCACCTAAAGGCATTGCTTCTTTTCTAATGGCCATGCCGCTGTGGCTCAATGAAAAATTGTTTCTGAAGAAAATCATAAGGGATGAGCTGAAGGCTGTTGAAGCATATGATAAAAAGAAACTGAAATTATTATTTCCCGAACATCATCTCAGTCATGCAGCTTCTGCATTTTATCCTTCTCCTTTTAAAGAGGCAGCCATACTCACTATTGATGGAGTGGGAGAGTGGGCCACCACCACTATCTGCAAAGGCAATGCTCATCAGATAGAAATTTTAAAACAGCTTAATTTTCCCAACTCCGTTGGGTTATTGTATTCTGCATTTACTTATTATCTGGGCTTTAAGGTAAACAGCGGAGAGTATAAACTCATGGGCCTGGCTCCTTACGGCGATCCTTTATCACCCCAAACAAAACAGTTTATTGAAATTATAAAAGAAAAATTAGTTACTGTTTTTGATGATGGCTCTGTTCATCTGCATCAGCAATATTTTAATTATGCTGTTGGGTTAAGAATGGTGAAAGATGAAAAGTTTAAAAAACTTTTTGGGTTTGCAAGAAGGGATGATGAGCAGGAACTAAAGCAGCATCACTGCAACCTGGCGCTCGCCATTCAAACAGTTACAGAAGAAATTGTATTGAAACTGGCGGCACATGCAAAACAAATAACCGGGTGTAAAAACATTTGTCTTTCAGGTGGTGTGGCGCTTAACTGTGTGGCAAATGGCAAACTGCAAAACAGTAAGTTGTTTGATGATCTGTTTATTCAGCCGGCAAGTGGTGATGCAGGCGGGGCATTGGGAGCAGCATTAGCAGCACATTATATTTACTTTGAAAATAAAAGAGCCATCTGTACGCCTGATGCCATGAAAGGTTCTTACCTGGGGCCTGCTTTTGCAAGTAATGAAATAAAAAATGCAGTTGATGTATTTGAAGCACGGTATAAATTTTATGAAGAAGAGCATGAACTGAATAATGTACTTGCAAAACTGCTGGATGAAGGAAATGTGATTGGGTGTTTTAAAGGAAGGATGGAGTTTGGTCCACGTGCATTGGGCAACAGGAGTATTCTTGCAGATGCACGCAGGCCGGAAATGCAAAAGAAACTCAACCTCAAAATTAAATTCCGGGAAGGGTTTCGCCCGTTTGCACCTGCGGTAATTGCAGAAGATGCAGGGAATTATTTTGATCTGCAAACCGCATCGCCTTATATGCTGCTGGTGCAGCAGGTGAAAAAAGAATGGCAGCATCCTGTTCCTGAAAACTATCATCAGCTCAGCATCAATGATAAACTTTATGTTCAGCGAAGCAGTTTGCCGGCAATAACGCATATTGATTACTCAGCACGCATTCAGACAGTTCATAAAGAGGCCAACGCTGCTTTTTATCATTTACTTTCTGCCTTTAAAGAATTAACCGGATGCCCTGTTTTGATTAACACCAGTTTTAATGTGCGTGGCGAGCCGGTAGTGTGTACGCCCTTGGAAGCCTATCAGTGTTTTATGCGAACAGAAATGGACTGTCTTGTTATTGAAAATTATTTGTTTGCGAAAAAAAACCAGCCGGTGTGGCGGGAGAAAACCAACTGGCAAAAAGAAATATCTAAAGATTAATGAACGAAAAGCAACATAAAATTTCATTGTTCAGGAAATTAATATATGCAGGTTTGCTGTTTTTTCTGGTATTGCTGCTTTCTGAAATGATTGTGAGCATTTTCTATTATCACCAGTATGGGAAAAGGAAGCTGGCGCTGGTGGAGTTGTATTATTCAGTTAAAACAAAAATAAAACAGGTAAAAGAAGAGCAAGAAGATAAGGAGCGGAATTACCGAAACCAGAAATTAGCAAGGCCTGATTCTTCTGCTAAGATGTGCGAGCAGGTATATGATGAAACTATAACAGCCAACAAATTTGAATATGATGCGTGGGTGGGTTTCAGAAAATCAAATTATACAGGCGTCTATATTAACACCAACGGGTATGAGCGTAAAACAATCCCATCACTTATTTCAAAGGGAAACGATACCCTTGTGATTTGGTTTTTTGGGGGCTCCACCACTTATGGGTTCAATGTTGCAGATAATGAAACCATACCTTCGCAGTTTGCGCTTTTATACAGGCAATGCAGCGAATGTAAAAATTCACTGGTGGTTCGGAATTTTGGGATACCTTATTTCTTCAGTTACCAGGAGTATAAACTAATAACGCATTTGCTGGGTCAAAATAAGCCGCCAGATTTTGTAATCATAGCGGATGGGTTGAATGATGTTAAATACGAAAGGAACTCAATTGATCAGCAACCTTTTTTTGCGGATCAAATAAAAGAGTTGATGAGGAATGGAAGCAGTATTTTTGATCAGAATCAAAAGACTGCAGTTCATTTATCAGAAGATGAAAAAAGTAAAAAAATAATTTCTAACTACCTTGAAGCGGTTGAACGTACAGAAGACCTGGCAAAACGTTACAATTTTAAGCCTTTGTTCGTTATTCAGCCGGTTCCCTTTTATAAATATGAACGTCAGCAAACAGATCCTGTTTGCAGCAAATCTGTTTTACCGCTTTTTCAATCGGTTTATCCGCAATTAGAGAAAAAATTTGAAAACCATCCCGGCAAATTGTATTTGGGCAATCTGCACAAGGATGCACCGCTGATTCCTTATATTGATGCAGTACATTATTCACCGGCATTCAGTAAACAAATTGCATCAGCAATTTTTGAACGCCTGAAACCGTCTTTCAAAGAATATGACAGAAGCAAATAATCTCATGTAAAACTGCTTTACCCTTCTTACTTTTGAATGAACGAACAGTACCAGTACTGCATATATGAACAAAACAACTTCAAAACCAACATTGCTGAGGCGGATACTTTATATCGTATTCTTGCTCGGTATTATTTTCTTTTTTGTTGAATCACTGCTCAGCATTGTATATTTTCAAACCTATGGTCAAACACCTTTAGCAACAATTGGCCTGTTTAAAAAGCTAAAACGCAACTACCTTCAGTGGAAAGTAAAGGAAGATACAAATCAGTCACAATACATGGTACGGCCCGGTTCATTAAAGGAACTTTCAAAAATGATTGACCTGGAAATGCGGAAAGCTAACGGGTTCGATTATCAGCCGTGGGCCGGGTACTCAGCAAAAACTTTTCACGGGCAATACATTAATGTTGATGGATTTATTCGCAAGTCAGCTCCGTCTTCTTCTGCAACGGAAGGAGATAGCAATGCTGTTGTGATCTATTTTTTTGGCGGATCAACCATGTTTGGATTTAACGTTGCAGATTTTGAAACCATCCCTTCTTATTTTGTTAAAAAATGTATTGAACAAAAAATTAATATGCCTGTAAAAGTTGCAAACGTTGGTATACCCACTTATTACAGCTATCATGAACTGATGTTATTTTCTCATTTACTATATAACAATCATCGCCCGCATATTGCTGTTTTTTTGGATGGATTAAATGATGGGGCCGGGCTCCGGGCTACTTTATACCGGCAACCTTTTCTCAACTACCGGTTAAAACTGCCTTTTATGATGGATATTGTGCGGGGGAAACCAGATTTTCGTGACTCACTTGACTACGCATTAGATATACCCGGTGGTTCCCTGCCGCAGGGAGCAGCCGATACAATATTCACCAATTACATGTCTGCTGTAAAGGCTATTGAAACAATTGGAAGCGCATACAATGTAAAAACCTGTTTTTTCATTCAACCCGTTCCGTATTATAACTATACCAACAGGAAAAATGACCCCATCTGCTCACAGGGAGAACGGCCACAGTTTCAAATATTATATCCAAAACTGGAAACACAATCGTTCAATCAGAATATTCATTTCCTGGGAAATATGCTGGAGCAGGAGAAGGGGTTTCCCTTTGCAGATGCTATTCATTATTCGCCGGCATTTAATGAAAAAATTGCCGCTGCTGTATTAGAAATCATCCTGCCGGAAATGGGAAAGATATATGCAAAAAAACAAAGTAACTGAGGGTAGGAATAACCCTGTTTAAACGAATCCTGCGGAAAGTTGTATCATTGCTTTGCTGAAATATAAGAGTAAGAACAGAATTAAGCAAAGCGCTTCCTTACTTTTGCAAAAACTGAAAACTCAACAATATTCATTATGCTTGAATTTCTGAAAGATTTCTGGCAGTTTCTCAGAGAGCGGAAAAAATGGTGGCTGGCGCCCATTGTTATTTTTCTTGTGCTGCTGGGTGTATTATTAATTTTTGGCGGCAGCAGCGCAGTGGCGCCATTTATCTATTCTTTATTTTAATGAAGTGGCAACCCAAACATAGTTCGCTTGCAGTAATTGCCATTGGCTTTGGAATGCTCTTTTATTTTTTGCAGAAACAATGGATGCTCGTTCCGGTAGGTTTGGCGCTGTTGGGCTTTGTAAGTAAAAAAATTGGTGATTATGTGCATTTACTCTGGATGATGATTGCAAAAGCGCTGGGATGGATCAACAGCCGTATTCTGTTGAGTGTTTTATTTTTCCTGATCCTTACTCCTGCCGCAATTGTGGCAAGGCTTTTTGGGAAGTCAGCATTTGCATGGCCTTCACAGCATGCCAAAACTATTTTTATCAACCGCAACCATGTTTATACCAAAGAGGATATGAAGAATACATGGTAAACTTCATTTTATTCAGTAATAAATGATCAATCCTGCATTATTCAAAAACAAATGGGCGCTGGCAGGGATGTTTGTTTGTTGTTTATTGTTGATTTTTGAAATTTTCTTTATCCTCAATCAACCATGGATGGGTGATTACTGGGAGCACAAAGCTGTTATTCATGAAATTGCTGTACATCCTTTTCAACCTTCACACCCCATCATTAATGCTCATCTTCCGCATGCATTTTACTCACCGTACCTGGTGGGTTTGGGAATGATTGTTTATTACACAGGTATTTCAGTTAACCAGGTATTAAATGCAGCTATCATTATCAACCTTTTTTTATTCTTTTTTGCAGTTTGGATACTGGTAAAACTATTTTTGAAAAAAGAAGAACCTGCATGGAAAGCATTTACGCTTTTATTACTGGCTATTCTTTTTTTTAATGGATGGGATATGCCCAATTTCAGTTCCTTCTTCCATTTCAGAACTTTTCTGCTTATACTTTCTTATCCTTCAACGGTAAGCTTTCTGTTTTCAATATTTGCAGCCGCCCTGTTTCAGTTTTGTATTAACACAAGGGAAAAAAGAAGTAAACGAATACTTGCTGCCCTGCTTGCTGTATTACTGCTTTGGGTAGCATTGCTGGCACATCCTGTTACTTATTTACTGGCCGGGGCGTTATTCATAGTTGTTCTTATTCAAAAGCAACAAGAAGCTGAATTTTTTTTCAATCCATCATTTTTTTACAACGGATTTATTGCTGCTGTATTACTCCTGCTTCCTTTTGCATTTGCTTTTGTATGGCCCTATTATCCTTTCTATTCATTAATTACTTATGTAAGCCCGGGTAACCAGTTTCATGCTGACAGCCGGGAACTCTACTCTAATCTCTATTTTAAATTGTATCCTTTTCTGATACTACTATTTATAGTCAGGAAGAATTTTTTAGAATACACCAAAGCGAATTTCTCAATTATTGCTGCTTTGATTTTCTTATCCTTTTTTTTTGTGTATGGCTTTATTAGCGGCTCTTATGGTTTTGGCAGAGTGATCTCGTTCATAACTATACTGGCAACTGTGTTTTTATTACAATACATCCTTCTTACATACAGCTTCAAAAAACAAACAGCGATATTGCTAACAATGTTTTTGATTTGCACTCCGTTTATTTATGCATCTTTTATTTCCAATTTTATACTGGCCGGAACTTCTCATCAGCAATATCTTTCTGCTCCCATAAGAGTTCCCTATCAAAACACCCCACCTGCAGAAAAAGTGCACCGAACTATGTTTCTGCAAAATTATCTTCATCAAAATGATATTGTAATGGCAGACAGTAACGTAACTGCCTTGCTTCCTTCAATAGGTGCAAAAGTGATGGGTTCGTTCTACCCGGCTTACTGGATAGCTGATAATAAAGAGCGCATTGCAGCCATCAAACAATTTTATTCAGCATTCACCACTGCAGAGCAGCGTAGTGTAATCATTAAAAAATATGGTGTTCACTATATTGTTCTTAACCCGGCAAATGATGGTTTGCTGCCTGTGTTGCAACCCCTTATTGACAGTTCATTCAGGGTTTCTCAAAACGGCATTACCTTGTTGCAGGTAAAGAAGAATTTATAACTTGTCCACGGCTGGTTAAATCTTTTTCCATTTTTCAACTGCACCCCTACCTTTGCACCGCTATGGCAAATACAGTACTTCACAACGAATCCATTCCATCCAAACGTAAAAAAATTATTGTGCTGGGCAGCGGCCCCAACAGAATTGGTCAGGGTATTGAGTTTGATTACTGCTGTGTGCATGGCCTGCTGGCTATTAAAGAGTGCGGTTACGAAGCTATCATGGTGAACTGTAACCCGGAAACAGTGAGCACCGATTTTGATATGGCCGATAAATTGTATTTCGAACCTGTTTACTGGGAACATTTGTGGGAAATTATTGAACTGGAACAACCTGATGGAGTGATTGTGCAACTGGGCGGACAAACAGCTTTAAAACTTGCCAAACGCCTGCATGAAAAAGGAATTCCTATCATTGGAACTTCTTTTGATAATATGGATATTGCTGAAGACCGTGGACGCTTCAGCGATTTACTTAAAGAGCTGGACATTCCTTACCCCAAATACGGAACGGCATATATTACAGATGATGCAATGGAAGTGGCAAAACAAGTTGGTTTCCCTGTTTTGGTGCGACCCAGTTATGTGCTGGGCGGGCAGCGAATGCGGATTGTAATTAATGATGAAGAACTGGAGAAAGCTGTGTTAAGCTTATTAAAACATTTACCGGGTAATAAAATTTTGATTGATCATTTTTTGGACCGCTGCCAGGAAGCAGAGATTGATGCCATTTTTGATGGAGAGAATTTTCATATTATGGGTGTGATGGAGCATATTGAACCTGCAGGTATCCACAGTGGCGACAGCCATGCGGTATTGCCGGAGTTTAATTTAACGCCGCTGATTGTGACCACTATGAAAGAATATGCAAAGAAAATTGCAAAGGCGCTCAGCATTAAAGGTTTGATCAACATTCAGTTTGCCATTAAAGACGGGAAAGTGTATGTAATTGAAGCCAACCCACGTGCCAGCCGCACCACACCGTTTATTGCAAAAGCTTACCAGATTCCTTATCTCAATATTGCCACCAAAGTAATGATGGGTGAAAATAAGCTTACTGATTTTACTTTTGAAAAAAAGCTGGAAGGTTATGCTATTAAAGAACCGGTATTCAGCTTTAACAAATTCCCCAATGTAAATAAAGAGCTGGGCCCTGAAATGAAGAGCACAGGCGAAGCAATAAGATTTATTAAAAATTTACGTGATCCTTATTTCCGTCAGTTGTATAAAGACAGAAGCATGTACCTGAGCAAATAATTTACTCCTGCCGCTGCATTAATTTTTCTTTAACCAGTCACCAATACCATAAGGATCAGGATGAACAAGTGAAACGTGTTCATGTTTGATTTTGAAAACGCCTTCGTGCTTGATGAGTACAAATGATGTGCGGAATGTATTTTCAAACTCCTTTTCATTCACTTTTACTTTCAATTTGACAATGCCGGCCACCCAGGCCATGGTTTCATGTTCTTCTGCAAATGGCCCTTCAATCCATTCAATAGAAATGAGTTGAAGTGATGAGTTGCAAAAATCCGTCCAGCCCTTTTTTATTTTTTCAAAGCCGATAGTGGTGAGGCGTGGCCCTTCCAGAATAACATACGTATCTTCTGAAGGAACATACTTGGGGCAGATGCCATCAATGTCTTTGTTGATGATGACATGATAGTGGTCGTTTATAACTTGGAGCGCTGTGTTCATTATTACTCCCCTTTAGGGGTTGGGGGCTTTTACATCTCATTTATTTCATCTGCAATTTGCCGCATGGGTGTGTTATTCTCCGGTTTGGCAATAGCATCCGGTTCCTGCTGCACAATACGCATAATGCGTGCTGCATAGCGTGCATGCCATAGCTGACGTTCCTCTGCCTGTTCATCAGTTGGTATAAAGGCTTCAATTTTACTTTGATTCAATATGCCTTTTGATTGCAGCAATCGTTCAATGGTATCCAACCGTTCTCTTACTACTGCTAATTCTGTTGCAACGGCCATGGTGATGTTAAGCCCACGTTCAACAGCGGGGTCGTTTAAAAAGTAAGGGCGTGCGCCTTTGCTTTTATCACCCGCCATTAATATGTCGTTTACACCTGATGCATCAATTGCAGCTTCATTCATTTGTCCGCCGGCATGTGAACCGCTTAGTTCTTGCTGATTACTCATATTCTTATTTTATGGTTGCGTACCTGCGGCACGCTGAATGTATTTTGTTGATTTTCTACAAAGCTTTTTGTCCCTACGGGACAGTTAAGCTGTTTGTGTTTTATTGTTGAATAAAAAACTGAACGTACAAGTGAGTGACCCCGAATTATGTCGCTTCGCTCCTTTTCGGGGCAGGCGCAACGATGCTCAATAGCTGTAACAAAGCTGGTTACACAAATGTATTACTCCCTTTTAGGGGCCGGGGGTTTCCACCCTCCAAATACATTCCATATCGGGCTTCGCCCATAGTCCTCCGTTACTTTGCCATCAGCTTTCTTTTTATCCAAATCGTTGATGGCTTTTACACCCACCAGCATAAAATTTTCTTTGCTTACTCCGCTTTCTGCCATTAAATCTTCAGGTTGCAAATCATGCATGTGACCCCAATAGGGTTCTGCATTGTAGTAGGCATCCCAATCACGCATGAACTGTTCATACATAATCATCTGCGGAGTGCACTGCGGTTGTTCAATATGCAAATTCAAACCGCCGGGTTTTGCAACACCCCCGATTTCTTTAAAAATTTTGTGAATGGATTTGCCGCCCGTTTCATGTAAGAACATGGTTGTTTGCACCCAATCAAAATCTGCATCTTTAAATTCATTCATCGTTGCCGCATCGGCCTGAATGAATTTTACATTTTTTATGCCGAGTGCTTTGGCTCTTGCTGCACCATAGCGCAACATAGGAGTACCTGCATCAATGGCAATCACTTCTGCATCGGGATACATTTCTGCAATGGGCAATGTGTTATGACCCAAACCGCAACCGATGTCTAAAATCTTTTTCGGTTTAAAATCAGGATAGGTTTCTTTTACCCATGCAGCGATGGCTTTACCGCCACCATCGGTTAAACTGCCGGGCATACCACCGCTGGTTACAAACAAACCGCTGTCGTAGTTAGCTGCATTGGCTACATCGTCTTTAAAATATTCTGTGTGATAAGAGCCGGGCATTAAATGATTATCAACATGCGTTAAATAGGGAGGCACGTTGAAATTTTCTTTTAACTGCAAATTGTTTTTTTTGATAACTGCTTTGCTGCTTTTTATGCAAGCGTTGCAGCCCGACGGAATACCACTGCTCTTCCGTTTTGCTGACGCATTTTCATTGTGCTTCTTCTCAAAGCAGCCCACATTTGATACACAGGGTTATTCTTCATGGCTGCGCCCACTTCAAAACGGTCGTTGAATGTTCGCCCGTGTTCTTGGTGAAATGCAGGTTCTACCCTTTGCTCATAAGCAATTTTATTACCCGGCGCAATTACGGTTGAAACAAAACGGTTGAGATTGGCCAAAAAATTATAACGTGCCCGTTCATCATGATTGAAATCGGGAAATACATCATGTTGTTTTAATTTGGTCCAAACGGGAGGGAGTTGATATGACATAGAAAAAGAGTTTTTGATTTTGGTCTGGCAGTGTCAGACCAAAATTTATTTTCGTTGTTTTTTATTGCTGAAAAACTGTTTAATCCTGTTTTCCAGTTGTTTTTTATCAGGTAAATACAACTGGTATTTCCTGAAAAAGATATTGTTAGAAATGCCGCCGAGAGCGTATTCTACCACAAGCTTTCCGTGTTCATTGGTAAGAATGATACCAACAGGGGCATTATCACCTGCCGTATTTTTCTCTGCTTTAAAATAGTTGAGGTACATATTCATCTGGCCAATATCCTGATGTTGCAGGCCATCAATTTTTAAATCAACCAGAACAAAACACTTAAGAATGTAATGATAAAACACAAGGTCAACCCTGTGATGTTCTCCATCAATAGCCATTCGGTATTGCGGGCCCACAAAGGCAAATCCTTTGCCAAGTTCAAGAATAAATAATTGCAGGTTGTCAATGATTGATTGCTCCAGTTTTTTCTCAGTGAGCCTTGTATCAGACGGGATATTCAGGAATTCAAGTACAAGCGGGTCTCTGTAAAAATCATTAATGGCATGTGTACTGTTTTTATTACTTACAGCAGGTAAAGCAGGTTGCTGTTTTTTGTTTTTCGATAATACAACTCTTTCAAAAAGAGCTTTTCTGATATGACTTCTGAGCTCTCTTACTGAAAGCGTTTCGGCAACAATCAACTGTGTGTAAAAACGGATGCCATCATCATGTTCTATCTTCAGTAATTCAATATAGTGAGACCAGCTAATTTGGTCTGACACTGTCAGACCATTTCTCTTTTTAGAACCTGCAGCATGAAAACGCAAATAAAAAAGCCGCATATAAATTAACTGGTTGCGGCTAAAACCACTGCCCAGCTTTGTTGTAAGTATGGCTGATAAGTCGATGAGCAGTTGCCTCGTACTTAGGTCATCATACTGCTCCTGTTTCTCCATTGCAACAATCAATTGACCGGTGTGCCAATAGGTGAACAAAATGCCTGTATTAACAGCGGTAGCTGTTTTTACTTTTGCTTCCTGAACAAAAGCAGTAATGGCTTTAACAAGTTGATTAATTTTTTGTTTAGCAATTTTCATTTACAAAATAGTTTAACGTCCGTACCCTCCGCCTCCAGGCAATTCCATTACCAGTTCCTCACCAGGCAATAATTTATCATGCCCCTTTGGCGGTGTAAATCTTTTTTTACCAGTTAAAGTCCGGATAAAAACATTTCCTTTTCTTCCTTCATTGCCACCAAACAATCCGTACGCTTTGTAATTTATCTTTTCAGTTACGTTAGAAATTTGAATGGGATGTTTACCGATGTTGCGGTAAGCAAAACGCTGACCATCGCCACCTTTGTATTTTCCTGCACCACCACTTCCTTTTAGTTTGACTTAGAAACCCACCGCCTTTGGCGGTGGTAATGTACTCGGGGCTATGCCGTATGATTAAATTGGCCGAATGAGCAAATACTAATTATTTCTTAGGATAGGATACATAAATACCCTATCTTTGTTTGATGGCAACAACGATAAAAGTAATAAGC
>JAIEQM010000164.1 GCA_019747705.1 Chitinophagaceae bacterium
GGCATTTTATAAATCTTGCCAACCAAAATTTTATGAGTTAAAAATTAGGCTGAGTTTTTGAGCAAGCCCTAATTATGACAGACTTACAATTTCTAAAATCTTGAAAAAAGATAAGCCGATTTTACTACTAAACAGTGATGAAAAACTACTTAAACAATATGCAAATACATTATATTATGCAGAAGGATCGCTTCAAACTTATATTATGATGCTGAACCAAATTGAAAAAAATATACCAATAATTATAAAGTTTTTAGAAAAAGAATATCATCTAAACTAACTGTTCATGTGAAATTTATAAACAGCATAATTAGCAAGAGAACAAAATTGTACGGTTGGTTAACGCTAAAAAGAATTGAAGGGAGGGAGAAAAAGAATTAAAATTTTTCAAAATGGAAATCAGAAAAGATTTACTTCACGAAATCGCTGAAATAATTGCTGCCTCCAGAGAAAGGGCAATTCGTTCTGTAGATACTGAACGGATGCTGATGTATTGGAACATCGGCAGAAAAATATTTGAAGAAGAACAGCAAGGCAAAGAAAGAGCCAGTTATGGCGAATACCTCATTAAATATCTTTCGCAGGAGCTGCAACCCATTTTTGGAAGCGGGTTTTCTATACGCCAGTTAAATTGGTATCGGCAGTTTTACCGCACTTTTCCAATTGTGTCCGCAGTGCGGACGCAATTGAGCTGGACACACTATAAGCTGCTTTTAAGCTTTGACAATCAAGATAAAAGAGATTTTTACATTGCCGAAGCTGAAAAAAACAATTGGACATCCCGACAGTTAGAAAGGCAAATAAACAGCCAATTGTTTGAGCGACTTTTATTAAGCAATAATGTTACAGACGTACTGGCAATTGCCCGGGAAGAAAAACTACCATCCGATGCAAAAGAAATTATTAAAGACCCGATGGTATTAGAGTTTTTAGGGCTAAAAAGAGAAGCTGCTTATTACGAAAAAGATTTAGAAACCGCCATCATTAACCATTTGCAGGAATTTTTATTAGAAATAGGAAATGGATTTTCATTTATTGCCCGGCAAAAAAGAATCCATATTGATGGTGATGAATTTTCTATTGACCTTGTTTTCTATAACAGGCTGCTGCAATGTTTTGTAATTATTGAAATTAAAACAGACAAACTAACCCATCAGGATATTGGACAGCTGCAGATGTATGTAAACTACTACGACCGTATTGAAAAACAGGAGTTTGAAAACCCAACCATTGGCATTTTGCTATGTGCGGATAAAAATGACGCTGTTGTAAAAATTACATTACCCGAAAATAATAAAACTATTGTAGCCAGTAAATACCAATTGTATTTGCCAACCGAGCAGCAACTGATAAATGAAATGAAGAAGGAAATTGAAAAACTGGAGAATAATCAAACCAATTAATTGAAGAATGAAATCGAAGATTCGCAATTTTAAAAAAGTAATAATCCTCTTTTGCTTTATCGCAAACATTCAAACTTTAATAGCACAAAGCACAACCAATACCTACCCTTCTCTTTTGCAACTGTGCAAAGAATTGCGGTTGCTGGAACGTACAAGTTTGCCAAACGGTGTTCCCGATTACCGGAAGGAAACGATTGTAAAAATTCAGCAAACATTAGTACAATACGAAGCCCGCCATGCAAAGATGGATACCACCGGCTGGTTAACTGAACAACGGGTGGATTATGTATTACTGCTGGCAGAAATTAATGCACTGGATTATAACTGCCGCATTTTACAACCCTGGGTGCGTGACCCTGCTTTTTATGCCATTGTGTGGAATGAACAAAGTGATACACCCGACCATGAAGGCCCAACCAGTTTTGCTGCCATTGAATTATGGAAGTACATTTTTCCGTTATCAATTGATGATGAAAAAAAATTAACAGCACAGTTAAAAATCATTCCTCCTTTGTATGAGCAGGCAAAAATCAATCTCACCGGTAATGCAAAAGATTTGTGGAGTGCAGGCATCGGCAATATCAAAGACCAGGTAGCTATGCTCGATGAATTGGCTAATAAAACAATCAACAACAATGCTGAATTAAAAAATGCCATTGCTGCTGCAAAAAACGCAAGCCTGCAATTGATAACATGGCTGCAAAAACAATTGCCGTTTAAGAACGGAGCTTCAGGCATCGGAAAAGAAAATTACAACTGGCATTTAAAACATGTATTACTCGTTCCGCTCACATGGGATGATGAAGTGATGCTGCTCAAACGTGAGTTAACAAGAGCCTATGCATCGCTGCAATTAGAAAGGGAGCGTAATAAAAATTTACCGGAGCTTACTCCCATTGCAACTGTTGAGGATTACAAAACACAAACGGATGCGGCCGTAACCAATATGATGCGTTTTTTAAAAGAGAAAAAAATACTTCCGGTAAAAGAGTATATGGAGCCGGAGCTTCGTAAACATTTGGGTGAATTTGTACCGGAGCAAAACAGAAATTTCTTTGCCAATATCAGTCACTGTGCACCGGCAGTATTGTATTCACATTCCACACATTGGTTTGAAGTAGCGGGGCTCACCAAAGAACCGCATGCCAGTTTGCTGCGCAAAGATGCATTGCCTTACAATATGTGGATGATGCGTGATGAAGGGCTTGCAACAAGCATGGAAGAAACCTTGATGCATGCAGGCATGTGGGATGAGAACCCACGTGCAAGAGAACTCGTGTGGATTATGCTGGCGCAACGTTGTGCAAGAGGCCTTGCTTCATTATATGCACAGGCCAATATGATTAACTATGAAGAAGCAAGAAAGTTCCAGGTAGAGTTTACACCCAAAGGATGGACGGGTGATGAAAGCCTGGTGGGTTTTGAGCAGCATTTGTATTTACGTCAGCCGGCGTATGGCACTTGTTATGTAACGGGAAAATATTTGATTGAAAAATTAATGATGGAGATGGGCCGCTTGCAGCAAAATAATTTTACACTGTACAATTTCTTTGAAAAATTTTATGCAGCAGGAATTATTCCTGTTTCACTGGTGGGCTGGCAACTAACGGGGAATGATGAGGAAATAAAAAAGATGTTGAAGAAATAAAGTTACTGGAAAGCGATGCGAGGTGTGGATACTTTGAAAAGCAGGAAGCAAACAAACTAAAACGAAATAAAACCCAACCATTATATGAGTAATACAAATCATCACCTCCATTCAAGAAGAGATTTTCTCGGAATGTTTGCTGCTGCTGTTCCATTATTATCATTCGGTAAAATAGAACCGGAAATTATTTTATACAACGGTAACATCTTTACCATTAACCCCAAAGAACCAAAAGCACAGGCATTGGCCATAGCTGATGGACGGTTAATAGCCGTGGGCAGCAATGCTGATATTTTAAGAATGGCAACTGCCAAAACAAAGAAAATTGATGCAGGTTATAAAACGGTGCTTCCCGGCTTTATTGATGCTCATACACATCCTGCTTACTCAGGCATCAAGCATTTAAAAATGGTGGACTGCGATTTACGTTCCATTAAAGAAATTAAAGAAGCTATCCGACAAAGAGCAGCCATTACACCAAAAGGTAAATGGGTGGAAGGATTTAAATATGATGATACCAAAACTATTGAAGGACGAAAAATAAACATCGCTGATTTAGATGATGCTGCACCTGAACATCCGGTACGAATAACACATCGAGGCGGTCATACTTATTATTGTAATTCACTCGCTTTTAAATTGGCCGGAGTTGATGAAAGTACCCCCAATCCGAAAGGTGGAGAGTTTGAAAAAACACCCGATGGGAAATTAACCGGCTGTACAAAAGAATCTGCGTCGGATGTGTTTGATAAAATTGTTCCTGATGAATCTACACGTAGTGAAAGGCAGGAAGGCGTGAAAATAATTTCAAAGATGATGGCAAAGACAGGCATCACTTCTGCTACTGATGCGGGCGGAAACCCGGAATCTTTACAGGCGTATGAAGATGCGTATGAAGCAGGTGAGTTGGATGTGCGTATTTATTGCATGATTCGTTACATGCATATTGATAAAATGATTGCAGCCGGTGTAAGAACAGGCATGGGAAACGACTGGGTAAAGATTGGCGGAATGAAAATGGCCTGTGATGGTTCTATTTCTGAACGTACGGCGAGATTATCTCATCCCTATATGGGTAGCCCGAACGATTTTGGGATTTTGGTAATGGATGATGAGCAAATGTACCCTTATGCAAAAAAAGCATACGATGCAGGCTGGCAAATTGGTATTCATGCCAATGGTGATGTGGGCATTGATACTACGCTCAAATTATATGAACGCCTCAATAAAGAAAACCCAAAAAAAGACCCTCGGTTTAGAATTGAGCATTGCACCATGATAAATGATAAAATTATTGAGCGTATGAAAACATTAGGCGTAATACCCACTCCATTCTCAACCTATGTGTATTATCATGGTGAAAAAATGAAAGCATACGGAGAAGAACGATTGAAAAGTATGTTTGCGCTTCGAAGTTTTTTAAATGCCGGAATTCGTCCCACACAGGCGTCAGATTACCCACCGGGTCCGTTTGAACCTATGATGGCGTTACAATCAAGCGTTACAAGAACAGATATTAAAGGAAATGTTTGGGGAGCCAACCAAAAAGTTACGGTAGAAGAAGCTATTAAAATTGGTACAATCAACGGAGCTTATGCTTCATTTGAAGAAAAGAGTAAAGGTTCATTGGAAGCAGGAAAGCTTGCAGACCTTGTAGTATTGGGACGCAATCCATTTAAAGAAGACCCCTCAACGTTAATTACAATCCCCATTGAACGGACAATGACGGGCGGTAAATGGGTTTATGAAAGTTAAAAATTGAATCAGCTCTGCGAATTCTCCGGACTTCGCAGTTTTCAACAAACAGCTTCCGAACTGTTTTATTCCTTATCCTGAAAGAAACAGTAAGCATACATCTTCAAAGTGTGGAAACTTTGAAGAGTAGTTTTTATCAATTTAAAATACGCTCATGAAAAAAAACATTCTTGTACATCTTGTTCTTTTTATTTCAATAGCGTCAAGTGCACAAAAGCTATCACCAAAAGGGATGACTGTGCTGCAAAGTATTGAAAACATGTTTACTGCTTTAGCTAATACTGATACAACAGCTTTTAAGCAATCCTGTACAGGTGATGTAAAGTTTTATGAATACGGACAAATATGGACGATAGATACACTCATTCAAAAAGTAATGCAGAGCAAATCAATTCCTGATTTTAAGCGCATCAATAGCTTTGAATTTATAAATACCACCATCAATAATAAAACAGCATGGGTTACCTACTATCTGCAATCAGCCATTACACGAAACGGAAAAGAAGAAATGATAAAATGGATGGAAACGGTTATACTGATAAAAGAAAAAACCGAATGGAAAATAACTGTGCTGCATTCAACAAGATTGATTAAATAATAACCGGTTTGCGAAAGCTGTTTTAATTGAATTAAATAGCCTCAGAGAGGCGCAATGTCAGTAGAAAATGTATAAAAGTTCAGGAAAGCCCTATAGGGGCGAAATGTTTCCCGTATAAAAACACATGTCGCTCCTATGGATCTGCTGTTCTATCTTTTAAATTTTCTACTGACATTTCACCCCGATGGGGTTGTTATCAAAAGATTTAATAATATATTTAAAACCAACAATAATCAGCATGAAAAAAATTACAGCAGCCCTTCTTTGCTTTATTACAATCATTCAAATATCATCTGCACAAAAACCCCGTGCAAGAGACATTGGAATTCCGTTTGATGGCACACCCGGAACATTCAATGCCATTACTGATGTTAAAGGTGTGCAGGTAGGTTACAGCACCATCATTTCAGGACAGGGAAAAAATGTAAGAGGCAAAGGCCCGGTGCGTACAGGTGTTACAGCTATCTTACCAAGAGGCATGAACAATAATCCTGTTTATGCAAACTGGTATTCATTAAACGGCAATGGTGAAATGACCGGTACAACATGGATAACAGAATCCGGTTTTTTAGAAGGCCCGCTCATGATTACCAATACCAACAGTGTAGGAACAGTAAGAGATGCTGTATTAAAATGGTATGTAAAGAAAGGATGGTACAAAGAAGATTTTTGGTACACCTATCCTGTTGTTGCAGAAACCTATGATGGTTTTTTAAATGACATTTATGGCTTTCATGTAAAAGAAAGCAATGCGTATGAAGCATTAGACAGTGCAAAGAGTGGTTTTATTAAAGAAGGAAATGTAGGTGGTGGTACAGGTATGATGTGTTTGGGATTTAAAGGAGGCACAGGAACTTCATCAAGAGTAATAAAAATAAAAGACTCTACTTATACTGTTGGTGTACTGGTGCAATCCAACTTCGGCAGTAAAAATAACTTTACAATTGCCGGTGTGCCCGTTGGCAGAGAACTGAAAGACACGTTGAATTATGAATTTAAAGCACCCCCATCCTATCAGCCCGGCGATGGTTCTATTATTGTGGTGCTGGCAACAGATGCACCCTTGCTGCCACATCAGTTAAAAAGAATTGCCGCAAGAATTGCATTGGGTGTTGGTAAGGTTGGTGGCCGTGGAGAAAATGGTTCGGGTGATATTTTTATTGCGTTCTCTACCGCCAATCCAATTGCTTTTCAAAGAGAAAGTTTTACCAAAGTTGATGTATTGCCAAACGATGAAATCAATCCACTATTCAATGCAACAGTACAGGCAGTGGAAGAGGCCATCATCAATGCAATGGTGGCTGCAGAAACCATGGAAGGCATCAATGGAAACAAAGCGTATGCTTTGCCACATCAATTAGTAATTGAATTGCTGAAAAAATATAAGCGGATAAAATGATAAAAGAACAATCCAAACTCTACGGACTTGACCATTTAAGAGCATTGGCTATTTTATTAGTACTGTTATTTCATTATTTAAGTTTTGGCCATCCTCAATGGTCAACTGTTTTTACAGATGTGGGCTGGACAGGTGTTGACCTCTTCTTTGTACTCAGCGGATTTTTAATTGCATCGCAACTGTTTGCACAAATCAAAAAAGGAAAAACCATTTCACTGAAAGAGTTTTTTTTGAAACGTTTGTTCCGCATTATTCCTGCTTACTTAGTTGTTGTGGCCATTTATTTTTGTATTCCTTTTTTTCGGGAGAAAGAAGCGTTGGCACCGCTCTGGAAATTTTTAACCTTTACCCAAAACTTTGGATTAGACAGAGGTAACTATGGTACCTTTTCACATGCATGGTCGCTTTGTGTGGAAGAACACTTTTATTTGTTTCTGCCTTTTATACTGGTGTTCCTGCAATACAGTAATAGTTTCAAAAAAGCATATTGGATAATTATCATCTTATTTATTGCCGGCTTTGCATTGCGGCTTTACAGTTGGCATTATCTCTACCAGCCAAACATCAATTCAAATACAAAAGTTGATTATTGGGCCATGTACAGTTACTATCCCACTTATAACCGACTGGATGGTTTGTTGATTGGTGTGAGCATTGCAGCAGTTTATCAATTTCTTCCTGCATGGTGGCAACGCATTTCAAAATATGGTAATTGGTTGATTTTTACCGGCGCCATTATTCTTGCTGTTTGTTTTCAGTTTTGTTCAAAGCTGTATGAATACAACACTTCCATCTATGGATACACGTTGATTTCTATTGGTTATGGTTTTATGGTGGCCGGGTCGTTGAGTCCCGTAAGTTTTTTATACAGATGGAAATCAAGTATCACCACATTGATTGCAACACTCTCTTACGGCATGTACCTTTCTCATAAAGGAATTATACATATGACACAGGTTATTTTGGGTGATTGGGGAATTGATAAAAACTCAACGCTCATGTTGCTCATTTGTGTGGCACTTTCAATTGCAGGTGCTTGGTTCCTGCATCTTGTTATTGAAAAACCTTTTATGAAGTGGAGAGATGTGGTGTTGAAGAAAAAGCAGGTAGTGAATATGTAATGGCGAACGAAATGTTTGTGTTGAAAACGATGAGCAATGTTTTCCCGGGGCAGGCAGTGTATGGGAAGTTTAAGCAATGAGCCGAATAAAAGAATTAATCGGCGCATCAGTTCAGTTTTTTCACTGATTCCTGAATGAGCGTTTTTACTTTTTCCCATGATACAGATTTGTCGAAAACATCAGGGTCGGCAAACTGTTCAGCATCTTCAAAATAAGTGAGGCTTTTAATAATGTGGAAAATCTCATACATCTTGAATTTTTGCTGAAACAAGGAAATCATTGTTTCAAGAGGCAGGTGCTGCAAAAGAAAATAAATGTCCAAAAAATCTTTTTTACTGCCACGCTGGGCAATGGCTTTGAGTTTCATGGGAGCAATATCCCGAATGTCAAGCATCCGAACACCTTCAACTGATAATGCCGGGAATAATAAAGGATAACCCATTTTCACAAAATCAACTTTAATACCTTCAATATTGGTGATAATCATGTTAGGCTGTTCTGATTCTACAATGATATTAAACTCAGCAGCAAGTGTATCGGGCAGTATAGAATTGTTGAAAGGCTGGAGTGTAAAAAGGTCAAGGTCAACAGATGTACGATGACCCAGTTGCAATGCTAATGCAGTGCCCCCCACCAAAAAAAATGAATCCAGGATGGGCAAAAGCATTAACTGCTTCAATAATTCCAGTGTTCGGGGTTCAACTGTGCGAGTTTGTAGCATCTGAATTGAGTAATGGAAACATCAAAAATAAGACTGCAATAAGCCAGTGTACGTTTGTCGAGGTAGCGGGTATTCAGTAAGGTGTTTTTTACGACCTCAGTTCCGTAAAAATTTACCATTGCCTTAAACTCATCCCAATGTCCACGGGTGGCAATACGCTCAATTACAGACGCCCGGTGCTTATCTAAGTCAATTTCGTCCACACGCACATCCCAAAATAATGCGGGTCTGAGTTCCAGTTTCATGGTCTTTTTTTCAAATATACAATTTCAATTATGTATTTATGTATCTATGTATTTCAATTTTATGAATCAATAATTCAGCCGGGTCAAGTCTCCGGACTTCGCAGTTTTAAACAAACAGTTTCCGAACTGTTTCATTTCTTATCCTGTCAGAGACAGGATGCATTTCTCTTCAAAGTCTGGAGACTTTGAAGAGCAGGATTAATGAAAATAAAGCATATCAGTTGCCGCATCAAATAATAAACGAAAGATAATTGCTGCAATTCATTCAAAAAGGAAAGATCTCGATTCGCTTTGCTTTAAACAAACTTTGCCAAATTTCTATTATTATAAAAAATTTGGCAAAATATAATATTTATACCCTGCCAAATTTTATATTTTTAACTATATTTGGCAAATTATAAAATTGCAAAAAGAATGAAAATCGCAGGTAGACAAGAAGAAATTGCCCTATTAAAAAATCTGCTTAAAAAAGAGGAGTCCTCATTCGTAGCCATGTATGGCAGAAGAAGGGTGGGAAAAACATACCTAATCAGACAAGTGTACCAAAGCGAAATAGTTTTTGAATGCAGCGGAGTTTTGGGCAAAAAAATGGAACAGCAATTGGAAAACTTTTGGCGGTCGCTCCATGAAATAAACCCGCAAGCACAACTACCTCCCAAAACATGGATAGAAGCGTTTTTTCAGTTACGGGCCTATTTAAATAGGCAAAAGCAAACCACAAAGAAGGTTATTTTCTTGGACGAAATCTCCTGGTTTGAAACACCACGTTCTGGCTTTTTGGCGGCATTAGATAATTTTTGGAATCAATTCTGTAGCAGACGAAACGATATAATTTTGGTGATTTGTGGCTCCGCAGCTTCATGGATAATCAACAAAGTGGTTAATAATAAAGGAGGGTTACACAACCGAATAACAAATCAGTTACTACTCATGCCAATTACATTGGGCGAAACCAAAGCATTTTTTGAACTGAATAAGGTAAACTTAACCTTGAAGGACATTGCAGAGATTTATATGTGTGTGGGCGGTGTGCCTTTTTATTTGAAAGATATAAAAGCAGGCAATAGTGTGCCGCAAATACTCAACCAACTGTTTTATCAGAAACAGGCTATTTTAAAAAATGAATTTCAGAATTTATATGCCGCACTATTTAAAAATAATACAGTTCACGAAAAAATTGTAGAAGCACTTGCGGCAAAAAATAAAGGGTTAACCCGTAATGAAATCATTAAAGCAACTGGCATAAAGGGCGGTGGCGGCTTAACAACCGCCTTGGAAGAATTAACGCAGTGTGGCTTTATTATGCCTATTTATCCTGTTAAAAAAGCAAAAGAGGATTGTTTGTATCGCCTGATTGACGAGTATTCTCTATTTTACTTCAAGGTTTTAAAAAGTAGCAAAACAAAAAGCAGTTGGGCTCAAATTACAGAAAGTCAGGGATATAAAATATGGTCGGGCTATGCCTTTGAAAATCTTTGTTTCAAACATACCCTCCAAATAAAAAAAGCATTGGGCATTAGTGGTATTGTTACGAATGAGTATTCTTATGCAGCAAAAAGCAAAACAAATAAACAAGGCATCCAAATTGATATGATTATTGACCGGGCTGATAATTGTTTGAATATAATAGAAGCAAAATTTCATAATACAGAATTTGAAGTATCAGAAGCGTATGCCCGGCAAGTATTGCATAAAGCGACCATTTTTAAAGAACAGACGGGCTTGAAGAAAAATGTGTTTATCACCATGCTCAGCGTTTTTGGTGTAAAGAAAAATCAACATTACCTGACAGCGGTTACCAATCAGCTACTGTTGGATGATTTGTTTACTTAACATGCGCAAATACATTCTCTTGAAATAATTTATAAGTGTACCTTAAAAGATGAGTTTACAACTTATGCAACCCAGAACATTCATCAAATAATCATCACTCACCATTGCAGGGCAGGTGGTGTGTGAGAGCTTTAAGAAATGAGCCGGATAAAAGAACTAATCGGCTCATAAAATGATTATATTTGAGCCGAATAAACGAATGAATCGGCTCACCATGTACAATTGGCAACTAAAAGATTGGCGGCAATTTCAGTTTCATGAAGCTGAGTTTACAGGAATTGCCCTGCAGTTTATGGCATTGGCGGGAGAAAGCCGGGGTTCCATTCAAAGCCTGTCAGGCAGTAATAAGGATGAATCTGTTATTAATCTTTTGGTACAGGAAGCATTAAAGACATCAGCCATTGAAGGTGAGTTTTTGAGCAGGGTTGATTTGGTTTCGAGCATCCGTAAAAATTTGGGTTATACAACTCCTGCACACAGAGTGAAAGACAAACGGGCAGAAGGGATTGCCACTTTACTGGTAAAAGCAAGGCAAGATTTCGATAGTGATTTAACCGAAACACAACTGTTTGAATGGCATAGATTATTGATGCTGGGTAACAAGAATATAAATACAGGTAAATATCGAAGTCACGCAGAACCTATGCAGGTAGTATCCGGGGCTATAGGTAAAGAAATAATACATTTTGAAGCGCCACCATCAGCCCGGGTGCCGGCAGAAATGCAACAGTTCTTTGAATGGTTTAATAAAACAAAACCCGGCAGTAAACAACCCATACACAATTTGCTGATAAGAGCATCCATAGCACATTTGTATTTTGAAACCCTACATCCGTTTGAAGATGGCAATGGAAGAATAGGAAGAGTAATTGCAGAAAAAGCATTAGCACAAGGATTGAGACTGCCCATCTTAATGAGTTTATCAACTGCTATAGAAGCTGATAAAAAATTGTATTACGCAGCACTCAAGCAGGCGCAACGTACCAATGATTTAACCGAATGGATACATTATTTTTCTGAAACAATTCTTAAAGCGCAACAGGATTTTATCAGCGCTGTAAATTTTACTGTTAAGAAAACTGTTTTTTTTGATAAGTATCGTTCACAGCTCAACGAAGCTCAGCTTAAAGTAATTAACCGTATGCTGGAAGATGGGAAAGCAGCATTTGTTGGCGGAATGAATGCCCAAAAATATCAGTCCATCACACAAGTATCAAAAGCTACAGCCACACGGCATTTGCAGGATTTGGTGGAGAAGGGAGTTTTTATTTCGGAGAAAGGAGGAAGAAGCACCAATTACCAGGTTAACCTGTAATGAGTATTTAAAACTGCTTTGTAATTATATACATAAAGTTTCAAAACTTTTTCATTCTTATCCTGTAAGAAACAACATGCATACAGCTTCGTGGAGTTGACCCCTTTGAAGAGCAGTTTATTGGATATACATTTTAAAAAAAACTTTTCATCATGCAAAAAATTAAACTGATTATTCTTTTAATGTATTTATCAGTAAATGCATTTACACAAAACGTATCCACCAATTCAGAAGATGAGACGGCTGTAAAAGCTGTGGTTGAACAATTTCTAAAAGCTGCAGGCAACTATGATATTGCTGCCATGCGATTGTTGTTTTTACCAAATGCTAATATCGGTTGGCATAGTTTAAAAGATGGGAAATGGATTCCTTCTTCTGTTACTGCTGAAACATGGTTTGAAAGCATTGCAAAACGGGTGAACCCGAAGCTTTACACAGAGCCGGTTTCTAACTATACCATTCACATTTCTGAAGGAAGACTTGCATTTGTTCAAGCAGATGCAATCTTGCACAGAGACGGGCAGCCTAAAGCACATAACATGGATTTTTTTATACTAATGAAAGAGAATAGCGCCTGGAAATTTTTAAGCGGCTCTTTTACAAGTGTTCCAATAAAATAAATTACAAACTATGCAACGCAGAACATTCATCAAACAATCATCACTCACCATTGCAGGCATGAGCGTATTCGGTTCTTTATTATCCAACACTAAAAATTCAGGAGCCGTTTTAAGTGTAAACGGCAAACGTATTGAACAACGCATTTTTGAACTGGCAAAATTTGGCGTGGATGAAAAAGGCCGTGGCTACCGTATTGCTTATACCAAAGGCGATGTGGAAGGCCGGGCATGGTTTATGGGGCTGATGAAAAAAGCAGGGCTCAATCCTGCCATTGATGCTGCAGGCAATATCATTGGTAAACGCAACGGAAAAAATCCTTCACTCAAACCCATTGCATTCGGTTCGCATATTGATATGGTGCCCGATGGTGGTAATTATGACGGCACACTCGGTTCTATTGCTGCATTGGAAGTAATTGAAATATTGAATGAAAACAATTTTGTTACAGAGCATCCTTTAGAGGTTATCATTTTTGGAAATGAAGAAGGCGGCACAATTGGCAGCAAAGCAATGGTGGGCGATATAACTGCAGATGGACTGAAACAAAAAAGTCAGAGTGGATTAACTATGGCAGAAGGTATTAAAGCCATTGGCGGCAATCCTGAAAACATTCAATCCTGCATTCGCAAAAAAGGAGATATCCATGCATGGGTGGAACTGCATATTGAACAGGGCGGCATTTTAGAAAAAGAAAACATAAAAATTGGAGTAGTGGAAGGAATTGTTGGTATTGTGCATTGGGAAGTTACGGTGGAAGGTTTTGCCAATCATGCAGGCGCCACACCTATGAACATGCGGCAGGATGCATTACTGGCTGCATCAAAATTTATTATTGCAGTGAATGAAGTCATCAACAGTGTAAAAGGAACGCAAGTGGGAACTGTTGGAAAAATAAATGTGCAACCCGGCGCTTACAATGTAATTCCCGGTAAAGTGGTATTGGGCTTGGAGATAAGAGATTTGAATGCTGATAAAATTGAAATGCTCTTTGCAGCAATTGAAAAGCGTGCAGCAACCATTGCAAAAGATTCTAAAACAAAAATCAGTTTTGAACGCCAGGCCAATGAATCAAAGCCTGCATTAACTGATAAAGCACTGCAGCAAACCATCAACACAACAGCCAAATCATTGGGCTTTACAACTAAGTTTATGCAAAGCGGTGCAGGCCACGATTCGCAGCACATTGCAGCCATTGCACCTGCTGCCATGATTTTTATACCCAGCATTGGTGGCATCAGTCATTCACCCAAGGAATTTTCAACCGCAACAGATATGGAGAATGGTGCGAATGTGTTGTTGCAAACGATTTTGAACATCGGCAAAAAATAAAGGGGATTTTCCTTTCAAACAGAAAATATAACGATATATTTACGGTTACAACGTAAAATATTATGATTCTGCGGCAACTTGAAGAGCAGTTGAAAGCTAAACTGCACAAAGAGAAAGCTATCATTTTACTGGGCGGAAGGCAAACCGGTAAAACAACTTTGCTGCATAAGCTCACGCAAAACAGAACAGATACACTTTGGTTAAATGCAGACGAGCCTGATATAAAAGCGTTGATTGAAAATGCTACATCAACCCGTTTAAAGAGTTATTTCGGAAAAAATAAAATTATCATTATTGATGAGGCACAGCAGGTTACTGATATTGGTAAAAAACTAAAACTCATAACTGATACATTAAAGGATATCCAGGTAATTGCAACAGGCTCTTCCGCTTTTGAAATTAAAAACAAAACCAATGAACCGCTTACCGGCCGCAAATGGGAGTTTCATTTATTTCCAATAAGCTTTTCAGAAATGGTAACACATCACGGGCTCATTGAAGAAAAAAGAATGATACCCCACCGCCTGGTGTACGGATATTACCCTGAAGTGGTTACACATGCAGGAGAAGAAAAAGAACGCCTCAAACTTTTATCAGACAGTTTTCTTTATAAAGACATTCTTATGTATCAGGGGTTAAAAAAACCTGAAAAGCTCATTCATCTTTTAAAAATGCTGGCAGCAAACATCAGTAGTGAAATCAATTATAACCAACTGAGCAAACAACTGCAGCTCAACAATGAAACAGTTGAAAAATATATTCAGTTACTGGAACAGTGTTATATCATTTTTCGTATGCCTGCCTATGCTACCAACCTCACAAAAGAATTAAAAAAGGGAAGAAAAATATATTTTACTGATAATGGAATCATTAATTCACTTACGGGTAATTTTTCCCTTATTGAAAACAGGAATGATAAAGGTGCCCTTTGGGAAAATTTTGTTATCAGTGAATTATACAAACAGAATGAATACAAAAAGCAATCGGGCAAATTCTTCTTCTGGCGCTCGCACGACCAGCAGGAAGTTGATTTGGTTATTCAAAAAAACAATCTCCTTGAAACTTATGAAATAAAATGGAGTGATAAAAAAGCGGCAAGACTCAACAAAACTTTTGCATCTAACTACCCGAAGCATCGTTTTAGCTTTATCAACAGCAATAACATAGAAGAATTTTTAATAGAACAATAGTTCTTTATTATTAACAGCATCAATCTACTTTGATGAAAAATCAGCTTTTTATTGTTTTAGTTTCGTCATGCAACCTAAAATAATACTTCCAAACAACACTTTATCCGTTTCATCATTTATGTAATCGTTGGTTTTGCCTGTGCGTTTTTGTACCGGTATTTTAAAAACAGATAAACTTTACACATCAGCAGATTTCTTATCTTACGTCGCAAACAAACTGCCCCCGGCACACATGGCTAAACGTAAACCCAAACTTGATACTGTTGACTGGAAAAGAATCTTCCACATTAAAAACCTGCTGTTAACCCTCAGCGGTTGCTCGCTTGCAGTGCTGGCCATGCGTGGCTTTTTAATCCCCAATAAATTTTTAGACGGCGGCATTACCGGTATTTCTATTCTTATTTACAAATTATATCACATCAACATCAGTATTCTTTCCATTGTACTCAATATTCCGTTTATTTATATGGGGTACAGGCGCATTGGAAAAACCTTTGCCGTACAAACCAGTATTGCAGTTGTATTACTGGCAATCGGTTTGTTCTTTGTACATATTCCGCCGGTAACTGAAGATAAATTACTCATTGCCTTTTTTGGCGGTTTAATTATGGGTACGGGTGTGGGTTTGGTGCTGCGTACAGGAGGCGTGGTGGATGGCGCTGAAGTGGTGGCCGTTTTTACAAGGCGTAAAACAGGTTTCAGCAACAGTGAAATTATTTTAATGTTCAATGCCGTCATTTTTGCTGTGGCCGCTTTTCATTTTGGTTTGGAAACAGCCATGTACTCCCTCATCACTTATTTTGCTGCCACACGCACGGCCGATTATGTGGTGGATGGTATTGAACAGTACACCGCCATCAACATCATTTCAGCAAAACAGGATGAAATAAAAGATTACCTGGTAAACGAGCTCAACAAAGGCATTACCGTTTATAAAGGTGAGCGTGGTTATTTACCCGGCAGTTTTGATATTAAAACAGATGCAGATATTATTGTAACAGTAGTAACAAGGCTTGAAGTGCACAATATTCAGAACGCCATCCGCAGCATTGACCCCAAAGCATTTGTATATGTGCAAAGCATTAAAGAAGCGGCAGGCGGCATCTTAAAACCCAGGGCGCATGGACACTGAGCAGCAAATGATGGATTTTGTGAAAGCGCTCATCAACAAGAGTGTTGCTGTTACCTATGCCTATCACAATTTCTATCACACGGTTTATGTGTACAACAAAACACTGGAAATAGCAGCGCATGAAAAATGCAGCGCCGCTGATATTCGGTTGCTCAAAGCTGCTGCACTCTGGCACGATACGGGTTACATCAACATTTATTACGGGCATGAAGAAGAAAGTTGTATGCAGGCCAAAAAGTATTTGCCTGGCTTTGGATTTACCGCAGATGAAATCTATGTAATTTGCGGAATGATTATGGCCACCAAAATTCCGCAAACACCGCATAACCTTTTAGAAGAAATTATTGCCGATGCTGATTTGGAATATTTAGGAACTGTTGAGGCAGCAACACAGGCGCAGCAATTGTTTGAAGAGTTAAAAATGCTCAATCCCTACCTGCATGAAGAACTCTGGAACCGCACCCAGATTTTTTTCCTGGACCATCATCATTTTTTTACCTCTTACTGCAAAACGCATAAAGAACCTGCAAAACTCCAATACCTCAACGGGTTAAAGCTGTTGTTTTAATAATACCACTTAGACATTTAAAGAAGACAATATTCAAAAAATGATTGTTTGATTATCATTTACCTCTGCGCCCTCCTAACCTCTGCTTGAAATTTCTTCACACGCAGAGAAGCAGGGTTCGCAGAGAAAAAATGCTGCGCATTTGCATAAAATAAGAGTTTGAATGGTATAAGGGAACAAACACAACTGCTCCCGTAGCACCGCTGAAAGTTGAAATCCGTTTTTTTATTGGCTAATAACAGGGAAAAGCCAAAAAACTTGGTTATTTTTCTGAATCATTTGCCGCTCGTATTCTGTCAACACATACAATATGAAACTTACAAAAAAACTGGAAGCAGAGGTACTCAATGTTTATCATAACTATTGGGATAGTTATCTCAAAGGAGATATGAAAACCTTTGCTGCTTACCTGGATGATGCTATTACTGTTTATGGTTCTGCTGCTTCAGAAATATTCAACAACAAAAAAGAAGCCGTACAATTTTATAAAGCAACAGCAGACCAGATGACCGGCAAAGCCGAATTCAGAAAAAGACGCATCCGGTTAAAAGCGGCAGGTGATACTATCGTTATTAATGAACTGTGTGATTTATACGTGCTGGCAGAAAAAACATGGATGTTTTACGGGCATTGCCGTATTAGTGCCGTAATGGAGCAAAAAAACAATTCCTGGAAACTCATCCATCAGCATGCATCTTTTCCTGATAGCAGAACAGAAGAAGGTGAGCAAATTGCAACAGAAAAAATAAAAACAGAAAACCTTCAACTGCGGGAAGCAGTTCATCGCCGCACCGTAGAACTGGAAACCAAAAACAGGGAACTGGCCATTGAAGCTTCATTAGAAAAAGTAAGAGCCGTGGCCATGGGCATGAAAAAAGCAGAGGATATGCTCAGCATCTGCAAAACCATTTCACAACAACTGGCGCAACTGGGTGTAAAAGAAATCCGCAATGTGCAAACGGCCATCTTTTACCCTGATAAGGCTGTTTACATGAATTATGAGTTTTATGCAAAGCATGATAAAACTTTTATTACTGAAACCAGCTACACCAATCATAAAATTCATAAAGCCTTTGCAACCAAAATGCTCAAAGGCAAAGGGCAGTTATACATCACCCACATCAAAGGACAAAAAGTAAAAGGCTGGATTGCCTATCAAAAAACAACGAATGTTTTTATTGATAAATACCTGTACAAAGCTGCTTCACTCAATTATTACTGGCATTCATTGGGCCCGGTGGCATTGGGTATTTCAACGTATGTTCCGCTTTCAAAAGAAAACGCAGAATTGTTTCTTCGGTTTTTAAATGTGTTTGAATTATCGTACCGCCGTTATTTGGATATTGAAAAAGCAACAGCTCAGGCCAAAGAAGCACAGATAGAAGCAGCATTGGAAAGAGTAAGAAGCCGCAGCATGGCCATGCATAGAAGTGATGAATTAAAAGAAGTGATACGGGTGGTGCTGCAGCAATTTGTTCATCTCAATATCAATGTGGGGCACGCAGGTTTTTATATTGATTACAAAGCCAATGATGATATGCACATCTGGCTGGCCGACCCGAACATTGAACCATTCTATGCAGTTATTCCTTATTTTGACACGCCTACATGGAACAGTTTTTTGGAAGCCAAAGCAAAGGGAACAACACTTCACACCGACCTGCTGGATTTTAAAACAAAAAATAAATTCTACCGATCCCTTTTCAAATTATTTACAGTACCCGATGAAGCACAGAAATTCTATTTGGAATGCAAGGGGTTAGCCGTATCAACTGTGCTCATGGAAGATGTGGGATTGTATATTGAAAATTTTGAAGCTATAACTTATACCAATGAAGAGAATAAGATATTGATAAGATTTGGAAAAGTATTCCAGCAGGCCTATACCCGTTTTCTTGATTTGCAAAAAGCAGAAGCGCAGGCAAGAGAAGCACAGATAGAAGTTTCAATGGAAAAAGTGCGGAGCCGTTCCCTGGCCATGCAAAAGCCGGAAGAGCTGACAGAAGTTGCAGAATTACTGCGAAAAGAAATGGGTGAACTTGGTGTGGAAGCATTAGAAACCAGTTCCATTTATATCATTGGAGAAAATGAAAATGCAGAATGCCGGTATGCCATTAAAGATGTAAGAAAGAAAAATGCCCGGTTGGTAAGCGATGAAATGATATTGCAATTGAATGATACATGGGTTGGTAAACAAATGCTGAAATTTTATCAATCCCGGCAGGAGCATACATCTATACTCATGAAAGGCGAACATCGTAAAGAATGGATTAACTATTGTGCCGCACGTTCCAAAGTTTTACAAGGCTATTATGGAAAAGAAATACCGGAGCGTACCTATCACCTTGTAAAATTCAGTGGTGGTTATATGGGCGCTGCTTCAGAGGGAGCTATCACAACAGAAAGCCGTGATTTATTAAAACGGGCTGCTGCTGTTTTTTCATTAGCCTATACACGTTTCAAAGATTTGCAGGAAGCAGCCGCAAGAGAAAGGGAAACACAAATTGAACTGGCAATGGAACGGGTGCGTGCAAGAACTATGGCCATGCAGAACAGTAATGAATTGCCGCAGGCGGCCAATTTATTATTTCAACAAGTAGAATCATTGGGCATGCCTGCATGGAGTGCGGGCTACTGTATTTGGGATGATGATAAACAGGGCATCACTTTATGGATGAGCAGTGAAGGTGTAATGCAACCATCTTTTCATGCACCACTTACCAAAGACCCTTCTTTTATTCACATGAGAGAAGCTTATGAAAAAAGCCAAACTTTTCATGTGGAAGAAGTGGGAGGCAAAGCATTGGTTGCGCATTACAAATACATGCGAACACTGCCTGTTGTAGGAGAAGTTTTAGATTCGATTATTGAAGCAGGTCATCCATTACCCACTTTTCAAATATTTCATTGTGTTTATTTTTCACAGGGCTTTTTATTGTTCATTACCTATGAACCCGTGCCCGATGCACACGACATTTTCAAACGCTTCGGCAAAGTATTTGACCAAACCTATACCCGCTTTCTTGATTTGCAAAAAGCAGAAGCGCAGGCAAGGGAAGCACAAATTGAAGGGGCTTTAGAACGAGTTCGTTCCCGTTCTTTGGCCATGCATACAAGTGATGAATTAGAAGAAGTAATTATGGTCGTGTCAGAACAATTGCAGCAACTGCAATTCAGGTTTCACAATGTAAGTTTCAGCAGCAATAACGAACAAAGTGATATTACTTTCTGGTTGGCTACTCCGGGCAAAACAAAACCTTTTTTAATTAAGGCTCCTTATCTCGATACTCCAGCAGTAACCCGGATTATCGATGCACGTAAAAATGGAATTGACTTCTTTGCAGATGTATTGTCGGCAGAAGAAAATTTGGAATGGTTGCAGCACACCGTTTATAACTCCCATAGTAACTTAACTGAAGACGATAAAAAAAATTTACTGACCAGAAAAGGGATGGCAAGGTCAACTGTGCTGATGAAAAATATCACATTAATGCTTGTTAATTATGCCGTTGTTCCCTTTACCGATGAACAAAATTTTATACTGAAAAGGTTTGGAAAAGTTTTTGAACAGGCCTATACCCGTTTTCTTGATTTGCAAAAAGCAGAAGCACAGGCAAGAGAAGCACAGATAGAAGCTGCATTGGAAAGGATAAGATCAGGAAGCCTTGCCATGCATCACTCATCAGAATTATCGACAGTGGTGGACACTTTGCTCCAGGAATTTACCAAACTGGAATTCTCACTTACTTTTTGCATCATTAATCTCATCAATGGCGATGATTTATCGAATACGGTTTGGGCAGCCAATCCTGAAACCGGAAAAGATGCTGAATCCTATTACATGAAGTTTGAAGATTACGACTTTCATCGGGCCATGTGGAAAGCGTGGAAAGCGCAGGACAAGCGGTTTGTTTATACACTTGAAGGAGAAGAGAAAAGAATTTATGATGAATATCTTTATTCACAAACTGAATTCAGGCGTTTTTCAAAGCATGTTCAGGATGCAAATAAAGCACTCGAAAGATATGTGGCTGGCTTTACATTCTTTAAATATAGTGGGCTTCAAACGGTAAGCGTTAATGAAATTACCGAGGCAGAGCTGGAAATACTGGAACGGTTTGGAAGGGTTTTCGAGCAGGCATATACACGGTTTCTCGATCTGCAAAAAGCAGAAGCACAGGCAAGGGAAGCAGAGATTGAATTAGCATTGGAAAGAGTGCGAAGCCGAAGTATGGCCATGCACAAAAGTGATGAGTTGCTTGAAGCTGGTGAAATTCTTTTTTCTGAAATGCAAAAGCTAGGTATTGAAAGCTTAACGGCAGGTTATGTACTAATTGATAAAGAAGAAAAAAATGGACTAAACTATACACCTAATCCAGCTACAAAAAAAATACTTCCGCTTCCTGTTATCATTCCGCACAATGAAACCATTCACTTACAACATGTGGTGGAAAACTGGAAAAAAGGAAACCCTTTTTTTATAGTTGAAATGGATGAAGACGAAACCATCCGCCATCAAACTTTTATTGCAGAACGCAGTACGAACTTTCCGATCAGTGCTGCCCAACTGATTGCCATTTCACCTGCGAGATTGGTTCTCCATAATTTCTATTTCAAAGAAGGTTACCTATTAATAGTGGGCGGAGTAAAATTATCTGCGGAGCAAACAGAGATTATGCTCCGCTTTACGAAGGTATTCCAACAAACCTACACCCGTTTCCTCGATTTGCAAAAAGCAGAAGCACAGGCAAGGGAAGCAGAGATTGAATTAGCATTGGAAAGAGTGAGAGCCAGAACAATGGCGATGCAGCGAAGCGATGAATTGGGAGAAGCTTCCTTTGTTTTGGATAGTCAGGTAAGAGCATTAGGTATTAAAACAAGAGGATGTGCATTTAATATTTATGGTCAAGATGGATCAACAGAATGGTTTAGTTCTGAGGCCGGCACGATGCCAACTTACCATACTCCAAGAGAAAACTTTTTTCTTCGCTATTATGAAACCAGACTGGCAGGAAATACAATATATATTGAATCATTTAAAGGAGATGCTTGTGCCGCTCATTACGATTATCTGTGTACGCTGCCGGATGCGGGTGAATCACTGAGGAAATTTAAAGAGAGTGGTGGTTCTTTTCCTGAACAACAAACAGATCATGTTGTTTATTTTAAATACGGCTATTTATTGTTCATAACCATAGAACCGGTTCCGGAAGCACACGATATTTTTATTCGCTTTGCAAAAGTATTTGACCAAACCTATACCCGCTTTCTCGATTTGCAAAAAGCCGAAGCACAGGCACGAGAAGCACAGATTGAAGCGGCCTTGGAAAGAGTGCGCAGCAAAGGCATGGCTATGCATAACAGTGTTGAGTTAGCCGAAGTTGCCAAAGTAATGTTTCAACAAATAAAATTAATGGGCGGCGATTTGTTTGCATTTGGCATTGTATTGTGCAATAAGAATAAACATGAAGTGGAGCAATGGCATGCATTAGGAGAAGGAGATATGATGACGCCATTCAGTGTTCCAATTGATTTGGATTACATCCATCAGTATCGTTACAGCCAATGGAAAGCAGGTACAGAATTGTTTTCTATTGAAATACCCGGTGATTATATCGCTAAGCATTTCGAACTCATGTTTCAGCTTCCATCAGTGAAAAAAGTGTTGGATGATTTAATGGCAAAAGGCATCAATATTTCTGCTCCATCATGGGAAATTGATTACGGTGCATCCTTCAAACACGGTTATTTATTGGTTTCATCCTTAAAGCCATTTGAAGAACAACATATCTTTCCACGGTTTGCCAAAGTGTTTGAACAGACCTATACCCGCTTTCTTGATTTGCAAAAAGCCGAAGCACAGGCAAGAGAAGCAGAAATACAATTAGCATTGGAGCGGGCAAGGTCACAAAGTATGACCATGCAGCATTCGGCCGAGCTGGACGATACATTACGGGTATTTCATGAGCAGGTATTACAGTTGGGCATCCGTTCTGCCTTTTCTTTTTTATGGTTGCCCGATGAAGAAAAAGAAAGACATATTTTCTGGGCTGCCTGGGCAGAAAACAATTCATCAATATTTAAAAGCAAGGCCATCAATTATCCGCTTGACAGAAATGAACCTGCCACGGCACAATGTCTTGTTGACTGGCAAGGAAATGAACCTGTTGTTTCCTATCATGTGCCGCCTGCCGGAGTGGAAAATTATTTTGCTGAATGGAGTGAGTTGATTGCCGGCGTTGAAGAATTAAAACCGGAAAACTTTATTGACGGTTTATACTATGTAGAAGCATTTATAAGGTATGGTTGCTTTGGTGTAATGGTGAAAAGCGGATTACAGGAAGAGGAGAAAAAAATTCTGCAACGCTTTGCTCTTGAGTTTGAAAGTACCTATACCCGTTTTCTTGATCTTCAAAAAGCAGAAACGCAGGCAAGGGAAGCGAAGATTGAAGCAGCATTGGAAAAAGTAAGAAGCAGAAGTATGGCCATGCAAAAAAGTGAGGAACTCGGCGAAGTAATCCGGGTGCTCTATGACCAGTTTATTCAATTGGGTATTTATTCTGATCAGGCGGGCTTTGTATTGGATTATAAAGTAAGGGATGATTGGTTTATCTGGCTGTCTGAACAGGCTGGATTTCCTGAACAGGTAACCATTCCCTATTTTGATAACGTACACTGGAAGAGATACAATGATGCAAAAGAAAAAGGCCTGGAATTCTTTGCAAGCCATCTCAGCTTTGAAGAAAAAAATCAATTTTACCGGGAAGTTTTTAAATATATTCCGGGCGTGCCTGAAGAGGTAAAGGATTATATTTTTAGTTGTGCCAGTCTTGAAATATCAACTGCATTGCTGGATAATGTTTGTGTGTTTTTTGTGAATTTTTCCGGTACTCCTTATTCAGATGTAGAGAATGCCATACTCATTCGGTTCGGAAAAGTGTTTGAGCAGGCATACACCCGTTTCAATGATTTGCAAAAAGCAGAAGCACAGGCGCTCCGTGCCGAACAGGATTTAATTGCCATTAAAGAAGCCAAACAAAAAGCAGAAGAAGCACTCACAGAATTACAGGCCACACAAAAGCAATTAATACAAAGTGAAAAGATGGCATCACTCGGAGAACTCACTGCAGGCATTGCCCATGAAATTCAAAACCCGTTAAACTTCGTCAACAACTTTAGTGAAGTGAGCGGTGAATTGATAAG
>JAIEQM010000111.1 GCA_019747705.1 Chitinophagaceae bacterium
TAAATCAGGATTAAAAAAGCATATCTTATCCCTGCTTTTTTAACCAAAATGAGTCAACCAAAATCAGGACGAGGCAAATTGCCCGAAAGGGAACAATAAGCCGCTCCTGTTGTGCATAACTTACAATAGTATTGAAAGGAAGTAAAGATGCTTGCCTTTAGATTTGCAGCTTATTAAATTCCTTTTTAGAAGATAGGGTCATGAAATTAAATCAAACAACTTTAGATAAACTGGAAGCTATACTGGAAGAAAGCGGTTACATTGTTCGTTATGAGCGTGGCACTTTTCAAAGCGGCTATTGCATACTGGAGCAGCGCAAAGTGGTAGTGCTTAATAAATTCATGCAGATGGAAGGACGCATCAATACCATGCTCGATTTAATTCCGCAGTTAACCATTTCATTTGATGCACTTACAGTTGAATCTCAAAAACTGTATGAAGAAGTAATGGCGATGGCTGCAACCAAAGAAGCGGAGAAATAGTTTACCGGTTGAAGGGTTCATCTTTAACTTTGGCACAGCACTAAACCCTAAACAACAAACGGTTTCTTTTGGCTTATCCTCATTTCAAAATAACATTTCTCGGCACGGGTACCAGCAGCGGTGTTCCCATGATTGGTTGTGAATGCAGGGTATGCCAATCCATCAACCCAAAAGATAAACGGTTGCGCAGCAGCATTATGCTGGAAACAAAAGACACTGTTATTGTTGTGGATACCACTCCCGATTTCCGTTATCAGATGCTGAGGCTGGGGGTGAAGAAAGTAGATGCCATTCTTTTTACCCATCCGCATAAAGATCATATTGCAGGTTTGGATGATGTGCGTGCTTTCAATTTCTTCACCAAAAAACCGATGCAGGTATATGCCAATTATTTAACGGAAGAAGCTTTGCGGAGAGATTATTATTATGCTTTTTCTGATACCAGATATCCCGGCGTACCTGAAATTAACCTCAACACCATTACCAAAGATGCATTTATCATTAATGAACTGTCTGTTCAGCCCATACTGGTTTGGCATTTAAAAATGCCGGTATTCGGTTTTCGTTTTGGCCCGTTTACTTATATTACCGATGCCAATAAAATTGAAGAAGACGAAAAAGAAAAAATCAGGGGCAGCAGTGTTATGGTGGTGAATGCACTGCGCAGGCAAACACATATTTCACATTACAACCTGGAGGAAGCAACAGCGCTTGTTAAAGAACTGAAAGTGCCTGAAGCTTATTTTACACATATCAGCCACCAGTTGGGTCTCCATAATGAAATTGAAAGCGAACTCCCGCCGGGTATTCATTTGGGTTATGATGGTTTGGCGCTGGAATTTTGAGTTCTCTCTTTGGAGTTGGTTTCTTATTTTTTGGAATCTTCTCTTGCCACTACCCGCTTTGTGGTATTTTATTTTTCCTTGCCGGTTTTTAATTTTAATCTATGCCCGCCACCCGTAACACCTGGCTCAAAGATTATTTCACTTTTACCAAAAAAGAAAGACGTGCCGTAATTGTACTGGCCGTTCTTGCTGTTTTCTTTTGTTTGCTTCCCACTCTATTCCCATTCCTTGTAAAAGGGGATAGCGAAATAGTAATTGATAAAGAAACACAGGCAAAACTGGCAGCAATGAAAACAGAAGAGAAGGGCCCAAGCAAACAGTATGATGATGAAGACCGGAATACTGATTGGTACCAGCCCAAACAAAATGCCTATCCATCAAAAGATTCCTATACTAAAGGCGAGTTGTTTTATTTTGACCCCAATACAGCAACAGCGGATGAATGGAAACGTCTTGGCGTTAAAGAGAAAACCATTCAAACCATTTTGAACTACAGGCATAAAGGCGGTAAGTTCAGAAAAGCGGAAGACATCAGCCGTATTTACGGATTATCACCCAAAGATGCGGAGCGGCTCCTGCCTTATGCGCAAATCAAAACAGAAACATCGCCATCTTACGCAACATCTTCACCAGTACCGGTAAACAGTGCGCCCTCAACTGAAGTAAAACCCATCATCAAAGAAAGTAAATCAAAGCCTGTTGATATTAACCTGGCAGATACAACTGAATGGAAAACACTCAAAGGCATCGGTTCTTTTTATGCCAGGAAAATTGTGAACTTCCGTAACAAGCTGGGCGGTTTTGCAACGGTGGAGCAGGTGGGTGAAACATTTGGTCTGCCCGATTCCACCTACCAGGCCATTAAACCTTATCTTCAAAACAACCATCCTGTGCTGAAACAAATCAACATCAACACCGCTTCTGTTGATGAATTTAAAGCCCACCCCTATATCAAATATGGTTTGGCCAATGCCATTGTGCAATACCGCACACAGCACGGGGAATTCAAATCGGTTTCCGACCTCAACAATATTGGCGCAGTGGATGAAGCTATTTATAAAAAGATAGCTCCCTACCTTACCGTTAAATAAAAGCGGAAAAAAAATCTTACATTAATCGCTAACGGATGTTAGTAAAATCCTATCTTTGCCCTGCCGTTTCGATTGATTACTATTATTAAAGATGAGTCATGCTCTGCTCAAACAGTACATGGCTCATCTTATTTTGAAGAATGAATGAACTAAAAACAAACTGATGAATTTTAAAACAAGTGAACTTACAGAGCAGGTAGCACAGGCTGCCAGGGATTTTGCCAATAAAAATATCCGTCCGCATGTAATGGAGTGGGATGAAACCCAGCATTTTCCCAAGGAAGTTTTACAGGAAATGGGCAGGCTGGGTTTGCTGGGCATTTTTGTTTCAGAAGAATATGGCGGAAGCGGTTTTGGTTATCATGAATATGTGGCAGCCATTGTTGAAACGGCAAAGGTGTGCGGCTCTGTTGGTTTGAGTTTAGCTGCTCATAATTCCTTGTGTACAGGGCATATTTATTACTGTGGCAGCGAAGCACAAAAGAAAAAATATTTGCCCAAACTGGCAAGTGGTGAATGGATTGGCGCCTGGGGTTTAACTGAACCCAATACCGGCAGCGATGCAGGCAATATGAAAACAACTGCTGTTAAAGACGGCGATGACTGGATATTGAATGGTACCAAATGCTGGATTACACATGGCATCAGCGCAGAAGCAGTGGTAGTAATAGCACGCACAGGTGAGCCCAGAACCAGCGGCAATGCAACTGCTTTTATTGTGGAAAGGGGCACACCCGGTTTTAAAGCCGGCAAAAAAGAAAATAAACTGGGAATGAGAGCCAGTGAAACTGCTGAAATGATTTTTGATAATTGCAGCATCGGCGATGCACAACGTATTGGTGAAGTGGGGGATGGTTTCCGGCAGGCATTAAAGGTGCTGGATGGCGGCCGCATATCCATTGCTGCATTATCATTAGGTATTGCCAAAGGTGCTTATGAAGCTGCCTTGAAATATGCACAGGAGCGCCAGCAGTTTGACAAACCCATTGCCAGTTTCCAGGGCATTTCGTTTAAACTGGCAGATATGGCTACAGAAATTGCTGCGGCCGAATTACTCATTCAGAAAGCGAGTGATTTAAAAAACCGTGGTGAAAAAGTTTCTGAAGCCGGGGCCATGGCCAAGTATTATGCCAGTGAAGTGGCAGTACGTGTAAGCAATGATGCCGTACAGATTTTTGGCGGCTACGGTTATACCAAAGATTTTCCTGTTGAAAAATTTTACCGTGATGCCAAACTCTGCACCATTGGTGAGGGCACCAGCGAAATTCAGAAGATTGTGATAGCCCGGGAAATTCTTAAATAAGCAACCTGTTTTTACACAATACACTAAACCTTTGTGTTCCTTTCAGTTAGGGGAACTGTGTGATTTTTTCCTGTAAAGTAACTAAGCGTAAGGCATTGGCAGCAAGCTGAAAATACCCGCTTAGTAGTATTGTATTTCCCGATTATATGACTACCTTCGTTTCGGTTTTTCATAGGATATTGGATTTTAAAGACGGGGCTGGATCTCTATCCTGGCCCCATTTTTTTTGCTCTCTTTTTTTATCTGGCCAGCGCCTCCATCAAAAAACCCGCTCTTCTTTCTCCAATCAGTTCTGCAATTTCTTCACGGCTTGCTTTTTTAATATTGGCCACAGAACGGAATTTTTGCAGCAGCACTTCTGCGGTGGCTTTGCCAATGCCATTAATATCTTCCAGTTCATTTTTAAAGGTGCCTTTGCTTCTCTGGTTGCGGTGAAAAGTAATGCCAAAGCGGTGCACTTCATCCCGTATCCTTCTCAACAGGTTTAGTGAGGGACTGTTGTAAGGCAGTTTCACTGATTGCTGATCGGCTGTAAAAAATACTTCTTCAATATTCTTGGCCAACCCAATAACCGTGAGCTGATGTTCTATCTGCAATTCTCTGATGCTTTCCATGGCGGCAGATAATTGTCCCTTGCCGCCATCAATAATAATCAACTGAGGTAAGGATTGCTGTTCCTCCAGCAAACGTTTATAACGGCGGTACACCACTTCTTTCATACTGGCAAAGTCATTAATACCGGTTACGGTTTTAATATTAAAATGCCGGTAATCTTTTTTACTGGGTTCTCCATTTTTAAAACATATCATTGCACTCACCGGGTAGCTTCCCTGGAAATTGGAATTATCAAAACACTCAATATGTACGGGCAGTTCCTGCAACTGTAAATCTGTTTGTAGCTGCTCCAGCAATACAAGACCTTTTGGTTCAGAAGATTTATTTAACTGCAACCTTTCTTTTTGCTCATATTCACGGAAAAAATAATCTGCATTTTTTTGCGAGAGATCCAGCAATTGTTTTTTAGGTCCGGCTTTGGGTACCGTTATCTTAACGCTTTCATCCAGCCATTCAATTTCAAAAGGAAGAATCAACTCTGCAGAATGGCTTTCAAAGCGGTTGGAGATATGGCCAATGATAAACTCCAGTACTTCCTGCGGTGTTTCATCCAGCTTGCATTGCAGTTGTATATTTTCTGTTTGAATGATGTTGCCGTTCTGTACCATCAGGTAATTGATAAATGCCTGGTCTTTATGGCGGATAACAGTATAAACATCCGCATTCCCCATCTTTGGATTTACAACCGTTGATTTAGCCTGGTAATTTTGCAGGTGTTCCATTTTTTTGCGGGTAATCTCTGCTTTTTCAAACTTCAAATCAGCCACATAATCTTTCATTTCCTGTTTTAAATGCTGCAGTACAGGGTTGAGATTACCGCTCAGTAAATTTTTTACCTGTTCTAAACTCAGTTGATAATCGGCCGCTGTTTGCAAACCTTCACAGGGCCCTTTGCAATTGCCCAAATGATATTCCAGACAAACTTTGAATTTCTTTTTCTGAATATTGGAATCAATCAAATTGAGTTTGCAGTTGCGCAAGGGTATATTTTGGCGGATGAACTGGATGAGTTCCCGCACTTTGGCAACAGAAGTAAAAGGCCCGAGATACACAGAACCATCATTTATTTTTTTCCTGGTAAGAAATACACGGGGGAAAGGTTCTTTTTTAATTACGATAAACGGATAGCTCTTATCATCTTTTAAATTGATATTGAATACCGGCTGAAATTGTTTGATGAGTGAATTTTCAAGAAACAACGCATCCTGCTCAGATGTAACAATGGTAAAATCAATGGTGTGAATCCTTCTTACGAGCTCTGCTGTTTTGTAAGAGCCCACCGTTTTATTAAAGTAACTGGATACTCGTTTGCGCAGGCTTTTGGCCTTGCCCACGTACAGTAATTTTTTATCCGCATCAAAATATTTATAAATGCCGGGTTGTAACGGAATGGATTTGGAAATTTGCTGAAATTCCTGCTGTGTCATGATTTATTCCTCAGTATCGTTCCAGTTTATTTTTTCGCTGATGTTGATTTCAGGTGCATCACCTTTTCGTTTGGTGGTAATGAGTGTGCAGCTTTTATTATGCTTCCAGAGTAATTGCTGATGGATTACAGAATCACCTTTTACTTCATTGCGGATGATGTATATTTTTTTTATTTCACCGTTTTCAGGATTTGCATATACATCTACCCGCTGCACAGGCAAAGCAGCATCTTCAGGCTGGTATGTAAGTGTAATGGTGTTAATGGATGCATCCATAAAACTGGTTTCATTATACAGCTCTTCAAATTTTGATTTCTCCAGTTCGGGTATAAGAAATTTACCCGCAATTTCATTCAGTTGTTGTTTGGTAATAAAAACAGAATCGCCATAAACAGAATCCTTCAATGTAGTTTTTAAGAAAGCAAATGGAACAGTATCCAGGTAAGCCAGTTGTCCTTTAATGTAGGACGTAACATCAATATAATTCACCGGTCCTTTTTTAACTTTGGCGCTTTTATTTTTACAACCATTGGAAACAATGAAAACAAAACAAACCAGCACAAATAATTTATACATGCGGTAAAATTATTGATTTGTTGGTCTAACGCAAAAATCTGTGTTATGTGTCACCCTATTGAACATCCTACACATATACAATCACCCATGACTTTGCCGACCCGACCCAACGCTATTTTTAGCACATTGCAAGGCACACAAAGCCGACACACAAAAGCTAACCTTGCAAAGAGCTAAAAAAGCTAACACACAACCAGCCCACCCCAGCTGACGGAATTCTAATCAGCTTCACCTATAGCATCGGCAGGACAAACTATGTTGAACAGCACTTCAATACGACAAGTGATAAACCTTGAAAAAGAGTTAAAAAGTTTCGGGTTGAACTAACCTCACATTATGCTAAATTTGTTGGCAACTTAAACTGCAAAAGACGATTGATATTTTATGGTAAGAAAAATAGAAGAATTAGAAGCGAACGCTTTAAAATTTTGGCCCGAAAAAATCGCTGAGCTGGAAAGAAATTCCAGCATTATTCCTAAACTCATAGAGACACAGGATAAGTTCATCAGTTTGTTAAATATTGCAGACGCTGAACCATTTGCATGGAAGAAAGTTTTATCTACTTCAAAGCAATTATCAGCAAACTTATTTCTGAAACATTTGATAGTGCTTTCTGATGTTGGAGGTGAAAAACTTATGAGGTTCAAAAAGGAGCTTCCTAAAATTTTTTACGATGATACTATGGAGTTCGTTTGGAATGAGGATACTTACACTTATAAATTTCAAACGCTATCAGGCAAAAAGACATGGAATAACACTCACTTAATGGTGGACGGTGTTGGACTTGCAACTGCACAAAAGTTGACACCTGTAATGGAAGATATAATAAACCTTCTTCTGTTTGGCGGTGCGGTAACCACGGATGCTATTCCGGTAGAGATTGAAGAAAAATGTACAATCGGAACTTTAATCGGCCACAAGAGAGAATTAGACGCTTTTGTAAGACAACGATACATTTGGGTTAGTCGAATTACTGGTGGAGCTACAGCAAATTCTTTAGGTAATCTTGCCCAAAAATATGTAATTGATTATTTGGAGGACAAACTTCCAAAATGGGATTTCAAGAAGAAACAGATTGAAAAAATAAGTCAGAATAAACGAACTCTACTTTCTTACGATATAGTTGCCGCTTCACCAAAAGGAAATTATTGTGCAATCGAAATAAGCTTTCAAGTAACAACTAATAGTACGATAGAACGCAAAGCCGGACAAGCACACGCAAGACAAAAGCAGCTAAGTAAACACGGTCATAAAATCGCATACATCATTGACGGAGCAGGAAACTTTGAGCGTTCCTCTGCGTTAAAAGCTATTTGCCAATTCAGTGATTGCACCGTAACATTTAAAGACAGTGAACTTGATAAGCTTGTTAAGTTCCTTATAAGTTTAGACAAATAATATTCAAAGGATATGCATCTAAGTGAAGAAAGCGTTAAGCTAAAAGAGAAAATTCAAAAACAAAGCATTACAGAAGTAAACCCTGCTTCCGCAAATGTTGAATTTATTATTTTACCCTATTACCAATCCCTCGAAGAAGTTCCGCAAAAGGAAAAGCTTTATAAAGAAATAAATGAGTTTATCAGCAAGACTAATAATAACTCAACAATTGCAATTCTGACTTCATCTTTATTTGCTGCTGATTTTTGCACCCAACTTCAACATGATATTCACTTAAAACTTTGGATTGCTGTCAAACTTGATAAACCGATTGAACATAAAAGCTATTTGGCAGAGCAACATTGTGCATTGCTAATCTTAACAAGATACAAGGGAGGTTTAAACCATACAAAAACAAGGATTGGTTATACATATTGCCCTTCATGTGACAAAACAACCAAAGACTATGGAGGCAAAAAGCATTTGTATCATGAGTTTGGAACTTTAATTTCAGACGTATGGCGAGATATTACCGTTGACTTTGCAGCTTATCCCAAAGAAATAATAAATCGTCTTACTGACTTGTTTGGATTGCCTGAATACAAATATGTAAATGTTTATGACCAAAGAGAAAATTACAAAGCAGCAAACAAGAAACATTCATTTATTCAATTCTCACAGGTTGAAAATTTTTACTCAGATAAATCTGTTTTACTTAATGGCGATTGTATTGAGCAACTAAAAAGTATTCCCGATAATAGTATTGATTTTTGTTTTGCCGACCCTCCTTATAATCTCAAAAAGAAATATGAGAGTTGGGATGATGGAATTGACATTCAAGAATACTTTGACTGGTGTGACAATTGGTTAAGCGAACTTGCAAGAGTTTTAAAACCCGGCAGAACACTTGCGGTTTTAAATATTCCTCAATGGTGCGTCCGACATTTCAAACATTTAAATAAAATACTTGACTATCAAGACTGGATTGTTTGGGAGGGATTAAGTATGCCAGTGAGAATGATAATGCCTTCGCATTATTCAATTCTATGTTTTACAAAAGGAAAACCTAAATCTTTGCCTGGCCTTGTAAGAAAAAACAACTCTTTGCTCGAAACAAAAGCCATTGAAGCACTTAAAGAGGATTATTGTATAAGAGAAACCTGTATTTCAAAACGTAAAAGACTTAAAGCAAAAGACAAAGAAATATCAACAAATATTTGGTGGGATATTCACAGACTGAAACATAATAGTCGCAGAGTTGACCATCCATGCCAACTTCCGCCAATGTTTATGTATCGCTTAATTTCGCTTTTTACAAACGAAGGAGAATTTGTTTTAGACCCTTTCAATGGCGCAGGTACAACGACATTAACCGCACAGCAATTAAACAGAAAGTATGTGGGCATTGAACTTTCAGACTACTATCACAATACTACTTTACAACGTCATAAAGAATTAGATTTAGGGATTGATCCATTTCGGAAAAACAATGATGACTATCCGAAAGCAAAAAATAGTCGGGTGGAACGATTAAAGAAACAGAAATATCAAGTAAGCAAAAAAGTTTTGCAATTGGAAATTAGAACTATTTCAAACACTATTGGACACATTCCAACAAAAGATGAAGTCAAACAACATAGCAAGTTTCCAATTGAATATTTCGAAGATTATTTTATTGATTGGGGTGAAGTAACAGCAGCAGCAAGGACTACGGGCATGACCGAGCATAGAAAGAATGGCAATGGAACTTATAAAATTAAAGAGGAACAGCTAAGATTATTTGAAGAGCAACAGGCCAAGTACAAAAAGAGAAAATTTGCAAAGGCATAGCTAACGCACCAAGTCAGGCACATTTGCAAGGCACACAAAACCGACACACAAAAGCCAACCTTGCAAAAGAGCCTGCCTTGTTCCTACGCTTCCGGGACACACCCTGCCACGGTGGACACAGACATTCAATTCAAGTTACCAAGACGAAGGGCGAACAGATAACATGGAGTTTGCTGCTATGCTGGCAGACGAATATATTCTCTGCTTCATATCGCTATCAGCCCATATCCAGCTGACGGAATTCTATCAGCTTTTGTTGTTATCTTCATCTTCAGTTTTTCAATCGGCTGCGGCTCCGGGCTGGACATTATCAAATACCAGCACAGCAGCAAGCTCTGGCCGTTTGATGTATCTTATCTCAGATTTTTAATAAAGCCAATTTTAAACCCGTAATCCACCAGGTGTTCCTGGATGGGGTATTTGCCTTTAAAATTGGAGAATAACTGGTAACGGAATTGAGGACCGGCCTGCAATTCAAAATTACCCGGCTTCCAGCGGATGAAGGCTTCAAGACCGCTGTTAACATTCATATTGGTGAGTAGATCAGGAGCTTTTACATAATTCTTTAAATCGTTGGTAACAAGATATCCTGTTCCGTAAATTTTATAAGTGGGTTGCAGGGTAGCGCCAATGTTCAGCGAAAGTTTCCTGCCGTCTGCCACTCTCATATCCAAACCGAAGGGTATTGAAACCTGGTAGGTTTTATTTGAAATATTTTCAGAGAAATAACCATTGCTGGTTCTGAGTGTGCTGGTACGGAGTGTGCTTCCTGCAGAAGTAAACGTAACTACTGTTTCAGGTACAAATCTTGAGCCTGTAACAATATAACTGGTATAGTTAAACTGCAAACCTGCTTTAAAATTTAACCGGTTGTTTACAGGAAACAAAAAAGAAGCGCCTGCTTCAAAGCCAATTCCTGAGCGGTGCTGTACGGCACTTTCAGGGTTCTGCTGCAGGTTGCCAAATGTGAATTTATTCTCAGCCACCAGCACACGGTAACTGACAGATGGAGTTATGTAAAACTGAATTTGTTTTTTGGGTTTGAGGTTGGCTAACACGGGCACATGCACTTCATAATTCAAATCTGCATCTGTTTTACTTTCTTCAGTTTCAGCAGTTGTAACAGCAGTTGAAGTTGAAAGTTCAGAAGCATTTACATTAATGGCTGTTAGAGCGGCAGGTGCAAACACAACTTCAGGCGTTACTGAACTCAACCTGTAATTCACTGCATCCGTCATTTTGAGCGAAGTTGTTTTTTCAACTGCAGCAAAAGACTGAGATGTTGTTTCATTGGCAACAGGAGTAATAACCGTTTCTGCAGCAGAAGCAGTTGTTGGTTTTGGCTCCAATACCTGACTGGAGTTTGCCTGTTGATCAGCATTTGAATTTTTTTCTTCACCAATTATATTGTTTGCATCTTTTACAGGAGCAGGAGTAGTAACTGCAACAGGCGCTGCACTATTACTTGTTTCAGTCCTGTTGATGATGCGTTTTCTGATTATTCCTGTTGAAGCAGTTGATTGCTTACCGGGCATTTCAGCCGCAACAACAGACGCTGTATTGGTATTAAGTAAAGATGCTGTATTTGAAGTACGATGCTGATGAATGGAAACAGCCAGGCTTAATGAAACAAGCACGGCAGTAAAGAAACCTGCTGCTTTCCAGTTGAAGTAAGATTTTTTGCGGAGTTTGGATTGAATAGCATCCCATGAGTTATCCGAAGGGTACATCCGGTACTCATCCGCCTTCTGCTTCAGCATCCGTTCGAAAGATTCATCCTGGTACATATATCGCTCCATAATCAGTTTAAAGTTTTAGTTTGGTACGAATCGTTTTAAAACCGAGGATGGGCTGCTGCAACCCATTCACCATGTCGCTGAGGCTGAAGAATAATTCGTTTCTGAACTAATATCTGCTCCAGCATGGCTTTGGCTCTTGTGTATTGCGAACGGCTGGTACTTTCTTCAATATCCAGCATGTTGGCAATTTCACGGTGCGTATAACCTTCTATGGCAAAAAGGTTGAGCACTGTTCTGTAGCCTACAGGTAAGTTCCGGATACATTCAATTACCTGTTTGGCCTGGATGATGGAGGGCACACTGTCTTCCCGCACCATTACGTTTTGTGCGTTGCTGATGTCCACCGCATCATTAAACTTCTTGTTTTTTTTAAGATGATTAATGCAGGTATGAACAATAATGCGCCTGATCCATCCTTCAAAAGAGCCTTTGTGTTGAAACTGGTGAATCTGAGTAAACACCCGGATGAAACCTTCCTGTAGCATGTCTTCCGCATCTTCCCGGTTGCGTGCAAAACGATAACATACCGCCAGCATTTTGGGGCTGTAACGGCTGTACAATTCCTGCTGCGCAGCGGGCTGATTGTTCAGACATCCCTGTACGATTGCTTCTTCCGTCATTCAGATGGGTTTGCAACCCTCAATTTAGACAAAATATTTGAATTACCTGCTGCTTGTTCAACCAAATAAGCTGAATGGGTAAATTTTGACTTTTTTGTGATGATAAGGCCAAACAAGGCTGGAAAAAGAAAATAGCAAATATTGTTACTGGCGCCGGTGCATACAAGGGGTCGTTTTTCCGCCCGCATTCGGGCGGACTGATTCATCGTTCCTTTTCCATTGCATCAGCCCCGGCTATCAATCCTTATTCGTCAATAAAAAAAAGCCGCTGCTTTTTGCAAACAGCGGCTGTAATCAAAAATAAAAAATTATAAAGAAGCCCTCACGGCAATAATAAAATTTCTGCCCGGTGCAGAAAAGCCCGAGGCGAAATAGCGATAGTTTCTGTCAAACAAATTTTCAACCGAAAACTGCAGGGTTACGTTTTTATGCAGTCTGTAAGATGAACGGATGTTGAGTGTAAACCATGATGGCATCCCATCAGAAGTTGCATACTGTGGATTGTCTTCTCCATCAGCATTAAACTGATCTAATTTTTTCCAGCCATTATACAAAGCAAATACTTCAGCCATTAATTTATTTTTTTCATACACCACACTTGTTTTTCCAAACACAGGCGGAATATGATCCAAAGGTTTACTGCTCACTTTGCGGCTCACCAATGCATAAGTTCCGTTTGATTGCTTTTCATAAACGTTGGAATTTTTTGAAGCGTCTGTTTGAAACCTTCCAACTGTGTAATTGATAGTGCTGCTGAATGTAAAATCTTTTGCGACAGTTGCAAAAACAGCCGCACTAAAGCCATAGAGGTAAGCTTTATTCGCATTTAAATTGGCCAGCACCTGGCTCCTTACTCCGTTATAAAGAATGGAATCCTGTCCGTTAAATGTAAACGGCGCTTTTACCAATGCATCTCTGAACCATGTATAATAGCCGCTTGCTTCAAAACGAAAATCTTTTCCAATGTTTTGACTGATGCCTAAATCAATATTGTAGGTACGTTCCGGTTTAATATCAGTATTCGGAACTACCACCTGGCGAATACCGCCTGTTGTACCCGATTCAAAAATCTTTGCCAGGTCATCCACATTGGGTACTCTGAAACCTGCTGACAAATTGGTTGAAATTTTCGTTTGCGGCCCCGGCAAATACACCAAACCAATATTGCCTGTAAGCGCTGTGTTGTTTTGATTGATTTGAGTATAAGGAAGATTGCGGAATGAATTGTCTGCAATGGTTGAATTTAATGTGGTGTGCTGCAAACGTAAGCCATCATTCAAAACCAATTTTTTGTTTCTGAACTTGAAAATATGCTGGGCAAACAAACCAAAATTGTTCATTTTGTTTTTACCATTTGGGTAACGGGTATCAACAAGATTGCTAATAACATTTGTATTTACGTTGGTAACAGTACCAGTTGATTTTAATGAATTAAACTGCCCGTCTGCTCCCAAGGTTAACTCATGATTTTTAATAATTTTTCGTGTATCAATCACAAGGCCAAACACTTTTACATTTTCAATTCGTGCTTCTCTGTTACTTGAACGGTATTGACGCTGCACACGGCTCTCCTCAATATCCTGATAATTGATATTTACATTGATGTTATCAAACCATCCTGCTTTTTCAATACTTAATTCATACACTCCAAGTAAACGTTTTTGCGGACCATAATACCAATCGGCCCAGCGGAGTGTGGTGCCGATGCTGCCACCAAAGTTGCGTTTATCCTGAAGGCGGTCATAACGTGGCACATCTGTTGTGTTTGAATATTGAAAATTGAGTGTATGTGAAATTTTATCTGATTGTTTGTACAATAATTTCTGAAGTATATCCCATTGCCTGTAACCTGAAAATTTCTGTATCCTTGAATCTTCATTTTTGAGAACAGTATCGATTCCATTCATTCGGGTGATAAAAGAATCTCTTCTTCCAAACCCTGGATATTTATCAGGATAATTGCTTCCCATCTTCATATCACCAAAATCGCTTAACGTATAGGATTGCAGCCATGCAAATTTTTTCCATCCAAAATTTACATCTGCATGAACAGATTGCTCACTGTTGGCACTGCTGTAACGTGCAAAAGCATTACCATTTACAACAAAGTTTTTTCCATTTTTTGCCAGTTGCGGGGCTTTGGTTCTGAAGTGCAGCACACCACCCAGTGCATCACTTCCATATAAAGTAGAGGCCGGGCCGTACAACACTTCCATACTTTGCAGCATGTTTTGATCAACAGTGATTGCATTTTGCAAATGCCCGCTGCGGTAAATTAAATTATTCATACGTACACCATCCACCACAAGTAATACACGGCTTGCTTCAAAGCCACGTATAACAGGGCTGCTACCGCCCTGCTGACTTTTTTGCACAAATACATTGCCCGTGTTGATTAAAAGATCACCTGTGTTTTGTGCATTTACATTGGCAATGAATTTAGAACTGATTACATCTATCTTTTGCGCAACATTTATTTTCTTTTCAGGGAACTTACTGGCGCTGATCACAATTTCAGAAAGGGTTTTAGCAGTTGTGTCTTCTTTTATAGTTTGTGCTTTTGCAAATTGAAAAATGGATAATATCAATAAAATGCTGACTGTTTTTTTCATTTTAATAAGGGTTGATAACTTAAAACAATTCATTAATGCAACTTGCCGCTAACAGCATGTTGCATGATCATAAAAAAGAAAATCGAAAAAGTTAAGCTGGCTTTGGCGGGGGTGTACTATGGCCTTTGAAAGGCTCGTGGTAGAATGAAGTTTGATAGGGTTGTTTGCTGCTTATAACTGTTGCAGGTATTTTTTTTGCATCTTGCTCGCTGTGCGGAGCAGCAAACAGCATCTGCAGTTTTACAATCTGTTTGGATTGATTGCTTTGTTGATGCTTTGATTGTGTTGCTATAACAGATTTAATTGCTTTTTCTTTTACATCAAACAATCCTGTAAGTGAAATATCGTTTCCGCTGATCTCAATTGATTTTACATCAAACAACTCCCCATTAATTAAACATTCTTTATTCTTACGCACCCAATGAACAGATGCAGCATTTATTTTTATTGAAACCAGGTGCTGCTGCTCCAGCGCTTCTTCCATCTGATGCTGCACATACAATTGCTGCAACTGTAATATAACAGATGAAAGTAACGGCACAAGAACAAGCGCCAGTAAAAAGAAAGCAGTTATTTGTTTAAGTAATTTCATTTTGATACGTCTGACGTCTCCGTCAGGCGGAATACTTCAATTTTACTTTTTTAATTAATGGCTTTTTCCCGTTTATTCCCGACCGACGAAGACGTCTGACGTGGCGTAACCATTAATCCTCAATCAAAACATCTCCGGTCATTTCTTTAGGAATGGGGAGATCCATCATTTTCAAAATACCCGGCGCAATATCGCCTAATTTTCCCGGTTTTACTTTGCCGCTCCACTTTTTATCAATCACAAACAGCGGTACAGGGTTTAAGGTATGTGCCGTATTGGGCGTACCGTCTTCATTAATCATATAATCGGCATTACCATGGTCTGCAGTTAAAAAAACTGTGTAGCCATGTTCCAATGCGGCAGTTACAACTCTCTTTACACAGGCGTCAACGGTTTCCACTGCTTTTATGGCTGCACTAAACACACCTGTATGACCCACCATATCAGCATTGGCATAGTTCAGACAAATAAAATCAGCGGTTTCATTTTCAATTTCAGGAACAATGGCATCGGTTACTTCCACGGCACTCATCTCAGGTTTCAAATCATAAGTGGCAACTTTTGGTGAAGGAATCATAATTCGTTTTTCACCCTCAAACGGATTTTCTCTGCCGCCACTGAAAAAGAAACTTACATGCGGATATTTTTCTGTTTCAGCAATGCGAATTTGTTTTTTGCCATTGGTTTCCAGCACCTGCCCCAATGTTTGATTGAGATTGTCTGTTTCAAAAATCACATGCACATTGTTGTATGTTTTATCATACTCCGTCATAGTGGTATAATGCAGATTGAGTTTATGCATGTTGAGTTCATGCATATCCATTTGCGTAAGCACTTGTGTAATTTCACGGCAGCGGTCTGTACGGAAGTTAAAACAAATCACTGCATCACCATCAGCTATTACTTTATCTTTTGCTGAAGAAAGAATTATAGGTTTGATGAATTCATCAGTAACACCTGCTTCATAACTTGCTTCCACACCTTTCAATACATCATCCACCAATGTGCCTTCGCCATTTACCAGGGCATCATAAGCCAGCTTAACACGTTCCCAGCGTTTATCACGGTCCATGGCATAATACCGGCCTGTTACAGAAACAATTGTTCCAACAGTTTGCTGCAAATGCTTTTGCAAATCAGTTAAATAACCCAATCCGCTTTTGGGATCCGTATCTCTGCCATCAGTAAAGGCATGGATATAAACATTGGTGCATCCTTTTGCCTTGCACAAACTTGTAATGGCTTTTAAATGATTGGTATGTGAATGCACGCCACCATCACTCACCAAACCAATGAGGTGTAATTTTTTATTGTTGCTGATGGCATAATCAATGCTTTCATTCAGCACGGGGTTTTTTGCAAAGCTCCCGTCACGCACTGCCACATGTATGCGTTGCAGCTCCTGGTACACAATTCGTCCGGCGCCTAAATTCAAATGACCTACTTCACTGTTTCCCATTTGTCCGTCCGGTAGTCCTACCGCTTCGCCACTGGTAGTTAATGTTGTATTAGGATATTTACTATACAACCCGGTTACAAAGGGAACATTGGCGTTTTGGATGGCATCGGCGCTTTTAACTGGCCCCAGCCCCCATCCATCCATGATAATTAACATTGCTTTTTTGCTCATGCTGCTAAAATAGTTCATTTACAACGAATAAATGTTTGCCTGAGAGGCCATGCAGCCTATGTGTTGCAAAGGCCGTCTTTAGTTAGTATGTTTGGCATGTTTTTCGTACCACACATAACATAAAAATTCACCAGGATGAAAGCAAAATTTTACACCGGTTTTGTATTACTGATCGCCTTTGCCATTACAGCATTTTCATTTGTTCAGAAAGATGAAATTATTGATGCCTTAAAAAGCGGCAGTGCCGAAAAAATAAGCCCGTATTTTGACCAGATGGTGGACATTACCCTGCCTGGCAAAAGCAACAGTTACAGTAAGCAGCAGGCAGAACTGGTGCTCAAAGATTTTTTTAATATCAACAAAGTAAGAAATTTTGAACTGCAGCACAGCGGCAGCAATCCATCTTCCAACTTTTTAATTGGTAAACTCAGCACTTCCAACGGAACATTCCGCACTACTGTTTATATGCGGCAGCGTGGCGATAAGCAAATGGTGCAGGGAATTGAATTTGAACCCTCCAAATAAAACAACTAAGTGAATGATCCCGCCAACAGGCGGGATTTTTTTTGCCTTTTCTGAAAGAATGTTTCAGAACCATCGCTTTGGCAGCTATTTTTATTCTGTACAACAAACCAGTCAGCAAATAACCGCTTCGTCTTAGATTTGCAGTATGCTGCCCCGCTACAATGAACTGCTGATCCATTTAATTGATGAAGCGCTGAAAGAAGATATTGGTGATGGAGATCATTCAACTCTTTCTTCCATTGCTGCTGATGCAAAAGGTAAAGCTGTTTTAAAAATAAAAGAAGATGGGATACTTGCAGGAATGCATGTGGCTGAAACCATTTTCAATCACCGGGAGCCTTCTGTAAAATTTACATCCTTTAAAAAAGATGGTGATGAAATGAAAACAGGTGAAATGGCGTTTGAAGTGGAAGCAACCGTGCACACCATTCTGCAATGCGAACGTTTAGTGCTCAACTGTTTGCAACGGATGAGCGGCATTGCCACACTTACAAAAACCTATACGGATGAGCTAAAAGGTTATAAAACAAAATTACTCGATACAAGAAAAACAACACCCAATTTTCGCCTGCTTGAAAAAGAAGCAGTGCGGATTGGTGGCGGGCACAATCACCGTTATGCGTTGTATGATATGATTATGCTCAAGGATAATCATATTGATTTTTGCGGAAGTATTGAAGAAGCCATCAGCCGTGCATGGAACTACACACAAACCGTAAAGCCCGGTTTAAAAATTGAAGTGGAAACCAGGACTATGGATGATGTTCGTAAAGTACTTGCCACCGGTAAAGTACACCGTATTATGCTTGATAATTTTACACCGCAGCAATTAAAAGAGGCGGTGGATGTAATTGGTGAGCAGGTTGAAACGGAAGCAAGCGGCGGCATCAGCCTCAGCAATATTCAGCAATATGCAGCTACAGGTGTTGACTATATCAGCGTAGGTGCATTAATACACCAGGCCAGAAGTTTGGATTTAAGTTTGAAAGCTAAACTCATTTAACTCTTGTACCATGAGTAAAAAAAACAAAGCAGACAGCAAGGGATTTGTGTACAGCACTGATCCTGATTTTAAATATGAATTTGAAGCAACTGAAAATACACAAACGCTTCAACCCGGCGAGCAAAATTTAAAAGTGAAGATTCAAACCAAACACCGGGCCGGCAAAATGGTTACATTGGTGGAAGGGTTTATTGGCAGGGAAGAAGATGCGGAGCAACTGGCCAAACAGCTCCGGAATTTTTGCGGCACCGGCGGATCTTTCAAAGATGGCGAGATAATTGTACAGGGAGATCAACAGGATAAAGTAATCCAGTTCCTCACCCGAAACGGGTATACCAGGAGTAAAAAAATACATGGAAACTCTTAGTTTCCTTTTTATATTTGAGTCATGAACCTGTTATATTCTATGTTACTGAACATCTGTTACCTGCTTGGGCTTTATACTGCCCGTCTTGAACTATTCCGCTTGTTTTTCTTTATGACCTTTGGCGCTTTTATGATCAGTTGTTTCCTGTATTATGAAGCATCAGGCTCAAATGCAAGAAAACAGCGGAAAAAACGTGCTGCCATTTATATGGTTGTTACGGGCATCCTCATGTTCGGGATGTCTGTTACATGGCTGCTGAGTAAAACTAATTTGGGGTGGTGGTTTGATAACTGATGCGGTTATCCTTTAAATTCCGCTTTCCTGTGTGCCCCGTTGCAAAAGGGTTTGTTATTGCTGTGGCCGCAGCGGCATAAGGCTGTTGTTCCTGTTTTTGTTTCTGTATATCCATCGCTGTGTTTGATGGTACATTCTGTTTTGATGAGAATGGGCCCGTTGGGCGATATTTCAATATTGAGCATTTCTGCTGTTTCTGCCACAATTTCTTTCTGAGTTTCATCATTCATAAAATAACTCAAAGCGCCGCTGGGGCATTTGCGAACCTGCTCAATAATTTTTTCAGTAGTGCCACCTTCCGGTTTTATCCAGGGGCGTTCTGCCGGGTTAAATACTTCCTTCAATCCTTTCCAGCAAAGCGTAGAGTGGATGCAGGTATCAGGTTTCCAAACAATGGTTACCTCTCCGTTCGAATATTTATGTGTTTTAAGCGGCATCTTTTTTTATTTTTAAATGTAATTAAGAAAACAGTTCGCAGCGTTTTTTGTTTACATTAGCAGCAAGTTATGGTGTTTGAAATTTCACAGGGAGTTAAAATTAGCGTGGAAACGTATTACCAGCCGGAGTACAGTAATCCGTTAACGGGTGAGTATATGTTTGCCTACCGTATTACTATTGAAAACAACAATACGTATGCGGTTAAACTCCTGCGCCGCCACTGGAATATTTTTGACAGCAATGGTTCTTACAAAGAAGTGGATGGCGAAGGAGTGGTGGGCGTATTGCCTGTGATACAACCCGGGGATCAGTATCAGTATGTGAGCGGCTGTAATTTAAAAACAGAGATGGGTAAAATGATTGGTCATTATTTAATGGAAAACCTCAATAACCGCCAGCAGTTTAAAGCCTTCATCCCTGAGTTTGAAATGATTGCTCCTTTTAAGAATAACTGATTCATTTTCTCTTTTAGATAATGAAACCAACTGTGATAAAGTGTTGCAAAATCATAATGGTCTGATAATCCCTGCAATTCTGATGTTCTGACAAAGCCTTACTAACATCTGTTCCCCTCTGTTTAGCCCATTTTTATTACTTTCGCAGCCATGGAAAATGGAAACGGACATGTGAGCAGCAGCAACCAGCACACTCTCGCAGCAAGTATTTCGGTTTCAGGTGTGGGCATCCATACCGGGCAATCGGTTACAATGACGCTGGAACCTGCTGAGCCAAACACCGGCATTGTGTTTCAGCGGGTGGATCTGAGCGGGCAACCTACTGTAAAAGCTGATGTTGATTTTGTAACTGAAACACGCCGGAGCACCACGCTTTCCAATAATGGTGCAGAGGTGAGCACGGTGGAACATTTACTGGCTGCTTTGGTTGGATGTGAAGCGGATAATGTACTGGTGAAAATTGATGGACCTGAAGTTCCTATTCTGGATGGCAGCTCCGGGCCGTTTGTGGCGTCTTTATTAAAAGCCGGCCGCAAAAAACAGGAAGCCATTAAAACCTGGTACACCATTGATCATAATATTTTCTTTACAGATGATGAAAAGAAAGTGGAAATGGTGGCCATGCCTGCCAATGAATACCGCATCAACACATTAATTGATTTTAATTCTCCTGTTCTTGGAACACAGCACGCACAGTTAAAAGATGTAAAAGAGTTTAATGAAGAGATTGCACCCTGCCGCACATTTTCATTCTTTCATGAGCTGGAGTTTTTATTAAAGAATAATTTAATTAAGGGCGGCGATTTGAATAATGCCATTGTGGTGGTGGACAAACCGGTAAGCGATGAACAGTTAGATACACTGGCCAAAGCATTCGGTAAAGAAAAATTTGCTGTAACCAGCGAAGGGTATCTTAATAATTTAAAGCTTCGTTTCCCCAATGAACCTGCCAGGCACAAGCTGTTGGACCTGGTAGGCGATCTTGCATTGGTGGGCATGCCATTTAAAGCACATATTATTGCCAACCGTCCCGGCCATGCAAGTAATGTGGCCTTTGCAAAAAAAATCAAAGAGCATATAAAGAAAAACAGGTTTAAAGTAAATGTGCCGGCTTACTTCCCTGAAAAACCGCCGGTACATGATGTGGTGGAAATTGAAAAAATATTACCCCATCGTTACCCGTTTTTACTGGTAGATAAGATTATTGAATTCAGTGATACGCATATTGTGGGCATTAAAAACGTTACATATAACGAACAGTTTTTCCAGGGGCATTTTCCCGGTAATTATGTAATGCCCGGCGTGCTGCAGGTGGAAGCGCTGGCACAATGCGGCGGTTTGCTGGCCATCCCCAAAAACACAGAAGATAAGTATGATACCTATTTTCTGAAAGTAGATAATTGTAAATTCAAGCAAAAAGTTGTTCCCGGCGATACTTTAATTTTAAAAATGGAATTGAAAAACCCCATCAGGCGTGGTATTTGCGAAATGAGGGGAACTATTTTTGTAGGCAGCAAGATTGTATGCGAAGCGGATCTTACTGCTCAAATTGTAAAAAGAACCAACCAATGATCAGTACACTCGCACATATACACCCCAATGCACAGATCGGTAACAATGTTATCATAGAACCATTTGCTGTAATACATGATGATACAGTGATTGGTGACGGCACACATATTATGAGCCATGTTACCATATTTCCCTGCTCCCGCATCGGAAAAAATTGTAAACTGTTTCCCGGCGCTGTTATCGGAGCCGTGCCGCAGGATTTAAAATACCGGAACGAATATACCCTTGCAGAAATTGGCGATAACACCACCATTCGTGAATGTGTAACCGTACACCGTGGTACTACCGAGAAGAATACCACTAAGGTTGGCAGCAACTGTTTGATTATGGCTTACGCACATGTGGCACATGATTGTATTGTGGGTAATAACGTTATTCTGGCCAACTCGGTGCAACTGGCCGGCCATGTTACCATAGATGATTTTGCCATCATTGGAGGTATGAGCGCTGCACACCAGTTCACTCATATAGGGGCGCATACTTATATTGCCGGTATGAGCGCCATACGTAAAGATGTTCCGCCCTTTGTAAAAGCAGCACGTGAGCCATTGAGTTATGTAGGCATCAACAATGTGGGATTAAGCCGCCGTGGATACAGTAAGGAAAAGATTGAAGAGATATTTAAGATTTATCATATCCTCTTTGTGGAGAAACATATTGTATCAAAAGCTGTTCAGTTAATTGAACAAATGTTACCTGAAACCGATACAAGGGAAGAAATCCTGGGCTTTATCCGCAAGAGTGAAATAGGAATCATCAAACGTCATTCTCAAAACAACGGTGATGAAGATATTGCTTTCTGATGCCGGCAAGCGATACAACAGGGAATGGATTTTTCGTCATCTCAATTACGAATTCAATACAGGCACAGCTTATGCCATTACAGGAAATAACGGAAGCGGCAAATCAACATTACTGCAGGTGATAGCAGGTGCTGTGCAACACAGCGAAGGCGCCATTGACTTTACTGCTGATGGAAAAACGATTGAAGCAGAACTGCATCATCAAAGCATTTCACTTGCTGCTCCTTATTTAGAATTGCCTGAAGAAATGACGTTGACAGAATTTCTTCGTTTTCATCAATCATTCAAATCCTTTCTTCCTTCTGTTAACGGTTCATTCATCATTGATGAGCTGGGATTGAAACATGCAGCTCAAAAACAAATCCGTTATTACAGCAGCGGTATGAAGCAACGGGTAAAACTGGCACAGGCAATCTTTAGTGATGTACCTGTTGTTTTATTAGATGAGCCCGCTACCAACTTAGATGCAGAAGGATTTGCATTGTATCATCGTTTAATTAACAGCTATTGTATGAATCGCCTGGTGATTGTGAGCAGTAATGATGATGCGGAGTACAGTTTTTGCAAAGAAAAGTTGAGTATAATGGATTATAAATAGTATTGGTTACAATCTTTTCTTTCAAGTTAATGCAGTTTATAACCACAGGTTTTAAAGCATTTTATTTTAACAGTTCCTTTTAAAAACATTTTTTTGCCGAACCTGTTATCATGTGATTAATCAAAAAAATCACAACCACGACACACAGATTTTTTCGCTTTAGGGTTAATGGACAAAATAGTTGGTAAAATCTTCTGTAAGCTATAGTGGGCTTAGCTTTGCAGAAATGAAAGGTTTTGAATAAAAAAACTGCTTTTACTGCAAGGGTAAAATTGTGTCCAAGTATGGTAATCAAAATGGCATCCAGCGATATAAATGTGCATCGTGTGGTAAAGTCTTTCAAGGCGGTAGCCGTTTAGCAGCAAACCAACTTTGGCAAGAGTACACCATGGGCAAACAAACCTATGCTCAGCTTGCGATGAAATATGGCTGTTCCATAAAAACTGTTCAGCGAAAAATAGATACCGTTAGCATAGTCCAAAAAGTCGATTTTGTGGGTGTTGCTAATGTTGTAATGGACACCACCTATTTTGGTAGAAGATTTGGCGTAATGGTGTTTAAAGACAGTCTTAGTGGCCAGATTTTGTACAAACAATATGTACATCAGGAAACGAATAAACTATACCTTCAGGGCATTGAAGAGATAGCCCGAAGAGGTATCAGGATACAGGCGATTATTTGCGATGGTCGCAAGGGGTTATTCCAACTTTTCGACAAAGACGTGCCGGTGCAAATGTGCAACTTTCATCAGGTAGCAATAGTGAGACGCTACCTGACTAAGAAGCCAAAACTGCAAGCCAGTAAAGAGTTATGGGAGCTTACAATGCTTTTGGTAAATACCGATAAAGAAAGTTTTACAGGTGGTTTACAGCTATGGTATAGCAAATGGGAGGCATTTTTGAACGAGCGAAGAATAGATACCGCAGGCAAGAAAAGATATGTCCACAAGAAGTTGAGAAGTGCCTACAGAAGTCTTAAAACAAATCTTCCTTATCTATTTACCTGGTACGATAACATGGAGCTAAAAATACCCAATACAACCAATGCCATAGATGGCCATTTTGCTGATTTAAAGAACAAGCTACGCAATCATAATGGCCTATCAATAGCAAGAAAGAAAAAATTTATAGATGAGTTTTTTAAGGCATAGGGAACTCAAAATGTAAATAAAATAGCCCCAAAACGAGGCTATTATTTTATTTGACATTCGTCGTTCACAAGCTATCCCTGGCAGGTTGCTCTCCAGCAGAGCCTACTTCCGTTTTGCTTGATCAAACAAACTTAGAAAACAAAAGAAAAAAATGAACCGCCAATCAAAAATAAACACCAACTATTTTGTCCACTTGAACTCATCTTCTCTGAAATACCAACTATTTTGTCCATTACGCC
>JAIEQM010000056.1 GCA_019747705.1 Chitinophagaceae bacterium
TTGGCTTCTGTCATGGATTGGTAAGTTGGTTTACCAAATTTAGCCCTTTTTTTATTGCGACAATTTTAAATGCACCCTAACGTTTTATATGCCTTACATTTAATTGCTACTTTTGGAACTGAATAGTTACCTCTTAGCACCTCAAAAGATTAATTAGCCCATTTTTTTAACATTTTTTTGACATTACTAAAGATGCCCTATATTTGGGCGTCTTAAACTTAAATCAATCAACATGAGAAAAAAACTATCCATCCTTTGCGGATTTCTTCTACTATTTTTTCATATAGCACTTGCTCAAAAAGTAGATATATATGGAAAAGTAACAGATGAAAATGGAAATGCGTTGCCAGGTGCATCAGTTATTGAAAAAGGCACCAATAATGGTACTACAACTTCTTCTGACGGTGCTTACAAATTAAGTGTGAAAAAAAATGCAATACTTCAAATAACAAGTGTTGGTTTTGAGATGTACGAAGCATCGGTAAAGGGCAACGAAATTAACGTTAAGCTGGTACCTGTCGGCAGAATAATGAACGAGGTGGTTGTTACTGCCTTGGGATTTCAGACCAAAAAAGATAAACTTACTACCAGTCAATCAACGGTAAAAGGTGCCGCTGTTGTTAAATCTGGTGAAACAAGTGTTCTTCAGGGGCTTGCATCAAAAGCATCTGGAGTACAGGTAATTCGTTCCGGAGGCGATCCCGGCGCAGGTGCCTATGTTCAAATTCGTGGTCAGAGTACTATTACAGGTAATATCCAACCCCTTATTGTTATTGATGGAGTACCCATGTTCAACTCCAATTTTGGGCAGGGGGTTGCGGGAGTTGTTCAACAGTCGAGGCTGAGTGATATTAATCCCAACGACATTGCTTCCATGGAAATTTTAAAATCTACTGCGGCCGCTGCTCTTTGGGGTACTGCAGCCGCTAATGGAGCAATTCTTATTACCACTAAAAAAGGAAAGAGTGGAAAAAAAATAAATATTTCGTTCAGTTCATCATTTTCTCTTGATCAAATTAATAAATCTGTTCCTCTTCAAACAGTTTTTGGACAAGGTAACTCGGGACGTTTTATATTTGGAAACCGTGCATCGTGGGGTGATAAAATTGCGAACAGGGCAGGAGGTGAAGATGTTGCTGCCTCTGCTGACTATGTTATTTTACCAGATGGTTCAAGACGTTACCGCATTGCAAGCGGCACAGCCTCAAATCCTTCTGGCGGCAAGCGTTCGAGAAACGTGTATGATCATAGCAAAGAATTGTTCAGGACAGGATATTTTTATGACAATAATATCGCATTTAGTGGAGGTGATGAAAAATCAACTTTTTATGCCAGTATTGCAAATCTTACTCAAAAGGGTATATTGAAAGCCGGAAGCGATTACAACCGCTGGTCTTTCCGCTTTAATGGCGACAGAAAGTTTGGAAACAATGTTAAACTAAGTGCAGGCTTTAATTATTCAAATGTAGCTTCTAACCGGGTTCAGCAGGGATCTAACCTGAGCGGTATTTTCCTCGGTGGTTTAAGAACCTCTCCCGATTATGATAATACATTTTTTGAAGGAACTTATGTAAACGCTTCCGGAGCTCAGTTCCCTAACCGCCAGGTCGCATACCGTAACCCTATAGGTGCAAATACAAACTCGGTATATGACAACCCATTCTGGATTATTAACAGAATCAAGAGTACTTCCAATGTAGATCGTTTGTTAACTAATTTTGAATTATCAATCAATATTACTCCCGATCTTTCTTTAATTAACAGGGCAGGTATTGATTATTATACAGACGGGCAGACTGATTTTTTCCCCTCTCTTGCTTCTACCATTCCCGGTGGACAATACACCAATCAGGCAATTTCTGAACGCCAATTTAACAACCAGCTTCTTTTAAAGTACGCAAAAGAATTGTCATCAAAGTTTGATATAAGTGTTATTCTTGGTCATAACTACAACAGTCAGTATTTTTCTAACATAGGGGCAACGGTAAATAATTTTATTTTACCCAATGCACCGGCAAATCTTGGCAATTCGCCCACTACTTCACGTGTACCTTTTAACAGTTTTGTACGTTCACGCAAATCAGGTATTCTGGGTCAGGTTGACCTGTCTTATAACGAAATGCTGAATTTACAGCTTACTGCAAGAAATGAGATAGCTTCTCAATATTCAGGTAATTTCTTTTTTCCAACAGCATCTTTATCCTGGATATTTACTAAACTTCCTGCTTTTTCAAGTAGTAAAGCAATCAGTTTTGGTAAAATCAGAACTTCATGGGGTCAAATAGGTGTTGAGCCGGGTGCTTATCTTACACAAACCTATTTTGGACCTTTAACTGCATCGGAAGGATGGGGGCCAGTATTGTCGGCTTCATCAGGAGTATATGGCGGTGGATTCAGTCGTTCTTCACTTCAGGGAAATCCTGGCATTAAACCTGAAATTAAACAAGAAGTTGAAGTGGGAGCGGATTTGCGTTTTGTAAAGGACCGTATTTCTCTTTCTGCAACATATTATCAAAATAAAACAAAGGACGCTATTTTCCCTACAGAGGTTCCTCAATCAACAGGGTTTGACAATCAGTGGACAAATGCAGGCGAATTAGAAAATAAAGGATGGGAAGTTGATTTGGGCTTTGATTGGTTGCGTAAAAAGAACCTGAGTGTTTCTTCTAATATCATCTGGTCAAGAAATAGAAATAAGGTGTTGAGCCTTGCAGGAGTTAAATCTGTTTTCCTTAATGGTTTTATAGGATCAGATTCAAGAGCTGTGGTTGGATATCCTATTGGCGTTTTATGGGGTGAGGATTGGGAGCGTGACAATAAAGGAGCCATTGTTCTGAATTCTCTTGGTTTTCCCAACGGAAAATCTTCGGAATCAATGGTTATTGGAGATCCTAATCCAAATTGGACAGGTGCAATCAGTACCACTTTACGCTGGAAAAACTTTTCATTTAACTTTCTCTTAGATCATGTTAACGGTGGAGATGTTTGGAATGGTACCCGTGGAGCACTTTACACTTTTGGTACGCAAGCAGATATGGGAGCTGAGGCAACTGCTACAACGCCCTTAAGAACAATATTGGGTGCTACCATACCTGCAGGTACAACTTTCCGTGGTTACATAAAAGACTGGGGTGCCGGCCCTGTGGCAATGGAAGAAGCATGGTTTGGTGCCAACAGAACTCAGGATGTAGGTTTGGGTAATGGATTTAACGGACCTGCTTCGCAGTTTATTGAAGATGGTACAAGAACAAGACTCCGTGAAGTGGGCCTGGGCTATGTAATTAATGGAGAAAAATTCACCAGAAAAAGTAAACTGCAATCAATAGAAATTAGTATAACAGGCAGGAATCTGTTCCTTTGGACTAATTACACAGGTATTGATCCGGAAACAAATCTTACAGGACCTTCCAACGGCCGTGGATTGGATTACTTCAATAACCCCAGCACTAGATCTTTTTTGTTTACAATCCGGGTTAATTATTAATTGTTAACTAAAACTATTACGATGAAAAAAATATTTTTATCAATTTTTGCTGTCACTGCTCTCATAGGCTGTAAAAAGAAATTTGAAGAAATAAATATCAGCCCTAACTCTCCAACAAACGCAACAACCGATTTGCTTATAAATGGTGCCCAGGTTACCAGTATTATTTTTTATGAAGGGGAATTGGCAAGAACAGCTAATATGTGGTCGGGCGCTTTTAGTGGTGAAGACCGCCAATATGCCGGCTTAAGTAAATACGTTACCTCTGCGAGTGATTATGATGGCGGATGGAGTAATGCTTATCGTGGTGTATTTGCGCAATGCTTGCTGATAGAACAGGAAGCTTTAAAGGTAAATAACCGTATACAGGCCGGTATTGCTAAGGTTATGCGTGCACAAGTTGCCGGAACTGTTGCAAGCCTTTGGGGTGATATACCATTTACAGAAGCAGGTCAGGCAGAAAAATTTCCCAAACCAAAATATGATGCTCAAGCTGCTGTGTACGCTTCTGTACAAACTTTGTTAACGGAAGCCATAGCAGACCTTAATTCCAATGTAGGTGTTTCCCCTGCTGCAAAAGATGTCTTTTATCAGGGTAGCCGTACTGCATGGATCAGGGCGGCGTATTCATTAAAAGCACGCTTTTTCCTGCATACCAAACAATACCAGTTAGCTTATGACAATGCACTTTTGGGAATATCATCTCCCTCAGGCGATATGTATGCGCCGCATGGTGTTTCCTATAACCAGGACTTTAATATCTACTATTCATTTACAGTTTATGACAGGGGTGGTTATATGGCAGCCAATTCGTTTGCAGCACCATTGCTTGATGAAACAACCTCAAGATATCGTGGTAACGTAAAAACAGATGAAAATGGCAGGTATAACTTTCTTTTTATAAAAGATTTTGCTGTATATAACTCAGGTTATGAATTAAACTTCCTTTCTGATGATTTGGGTTTTGCTCCCGACGGGCCCGGTATGTTTGGAGCAGAACAGCGGTTTCCTTTGATTACTTATGCAGAAACTCAATTAATTGCTGCAGAATCTGCTATAAGATTATCAAGCCCCAATTTTGGGAATGCGCTCACTGCATTAAATAATCACAGAGCTGCTTTGGGTCAATATATTCCCGCCTCTTACCGATTATATGGGTTTAAGTACGATCCTTATGTAGCTGCGGATTTCAATGCCGGAGGAATTGAAAATCCCGGCACCTTAACCGCCAATGCGGCATTGCTGAGAGAAATTATTGAGGAAAGATACGTTACGCTCATAGGGCAGATAGAAATCTTCAACGATATTCGAAGAACTAAAAACTCAATAGGAGTATCTCCTGCTGCAGGTACCCAAATACCCCAACGTTTTTTTTATTCACAACAGGAAATCAATACAAACCCCAACACACCGAAACTTGTTGCTGCTGATTTGTACCGGCCCACTCCCGTAAATAATTAAGTAATTGGTAATAAAATTGTTTTTAGTGTAATTTTATGCCTCCTGGATTTTTCGGGAGGCTTAAAATTTTAAAAGCCCCCGGTATGTAAGTTGAGATCAAACAAAATTTTACTTTCGCATTATGCCTTCATTAGAAAACCGTCAGTTCATAGAAATTGAAAAGCCGATAAAAGAACTGGCTGATGAGCTGAAAGAAATTAAACAACGGGCTGAAAAAAATCCGAAGGTTGATTATGCACCCACCATCAGCCAGCTTGAAAATAACATCCTTGAAAAGAGAAAAGAAGTTACACAGCATTTAACGAGTTGGCAAAAAGTACAATTGAGCCGCCACCCGGACAGGCCTTATACTTTAAAGTACATTGATAAAATGTGCAGCAATTTTGTAGAAATACATGGTGACCGTGGTGTAAAGGATGATAAAGCAATGGTGGGTGGGTTTGCACAATTGGAAGGAGAAACAGTGATGATTATTGGTCAGCAAAAGGGCATCAATACTAAAATGCGGCAATTAAGAAATTTCGGAATGGCCAACCCGGAAGGATACAGAAAAGCATTACGATTAATGAAACTGGCAGAGAAATTTAATAAACCCATTATTACGCTCATTGATACACCCGGCGCTTACCCGGGCCTGGAGGCAGAAGAAAGAGGCCAGGGCGAAGCAATAGCCAGGAATATTTATGAAATGATCCGCCTTAAAGTGCCCGTAATTTGTGTGATTATTGGTGAAGGCGCCAGCGGCGGAGCGCTGGGTATAGGTGTAGGAGATAAAGTGCTGATGCTCGAAAACACATGGTACACTGTAATCTCTCCTGAAAGTTGCAGCTCTATATTATGGCGGAGCTGGGAAAAGAAAGAAGTGGCAGCGGAGCAATTGAAGCTTACTCCGGAGTATATGAAAGAATTCGGGCTGGTGGATGAAATTGTAAATGAACCCGCCGGAGGTGCTCATTGGGATTATATTGAAGCTGCACATTTATTAAAAAAACAACTCATCCCTCTTCTGCAGGAGTTAAAACAAATGAGCCCTGAGGAAAGGATTCATAATCGTATTGAAAAATACGGGAAAATGGGTTTTTGGAATGAGTAATACTGTTGGTTAAATTCAATTTTCAAAATGGCTTTGCAAAAAAAAATAAGAGGTACAGGTGTAGCGCTGGTAACCCCGTTTAATAAAAATGGGGATATTGATTTTAATGCGTTGGAAAAAGTAATCAACTATGTAATCAATAACGGATGCGAATATGTTGTAACATTGGGAACAACAGGAGAAACCCCCGTTTTAAGCAAAACTGAGAAGAAAGAACTGATTGAATTTACATATTCTGTGGCATCATCAAAAATTCCCGTTGTGGTAGGTGTTGGTGGTAATGATACAAGGGAACTGGTGAAAGATATGGAACAATTACCGCTTGAAAAAGCAACTGCAGTTTTAAGCGCAAGCCCGTATTACAGCAAGCCTTCACAGGAGGGTATTTATGAACATTATAAAACACTCGCAAAAGCATCACCCCAACCAATTCTCCTGTATAATGTGCCGGGAAGAACAGGAAGGAGCGTTACTGCGTCCACAACACTTAGGCTGGCGCATGAAGTGGAGAATATTGCTGGTATTAAAGAAGCCAGTGGCGATTTTGCCCTTTGCATGCAAATATTAAAAGATAAGCCTGAAGATTTTTTAGTAGTGAGTGGTGATGATGCTTTGGCATTACCTCAAATTGCCTGCGGTATGGAGGGTGTAATAAGTGTAGCAGCAAACAGTCTTCCAAAACAATTCAGTGAAATGGTAAGGCTTGCATTAAACAATGACTTTGCAGGAGCTAAAAAATTAAATAACCAGATGCTGGAGGCTTATGATTTGATGTTTTGTGAAAACAATCCGGCCGGGGTAAAAGCATTTTTAACAGAGCAGGGCCTCATTCAGAATGTTGTTCGGTTGCCATTGGTTCCGTTATCTGCTCCCGTTCATGAAAAAATTAAAAAATACCTCGGTGCACTGAAATAGCGGGAGCCCTGTTGATTGATAATGAAGTATGTTATCCTCATTGTTTATTTTTTTATTTGCAGCAGCAGTGTTTTTTCACAAGCGGCACTGAAGGTTTCTCTTTTATCAAAGCCCAAACAACACAGCAATGATACCTTATACATTGTAGGGAATTTTAATGGGTGGAATCCGGGTTTAACTGCTTACAGTTTTCAGAAAGATGCTGCTGGCAATGAATCTGTTGAATTGAAAAATATCCCCCGTGGTGCGATTGAGTATAAAATTACAAGGGGCAACTGGAGTAAGGTGGAATGTGCGGGTGATGGAACACCTGTTTCAAACCGTATCCTTAAACTAAGTAATGATACTTCAATAACCCTGCAGGTAACTGCGTGGGCTGATGATTTTCCCTCACGCCCACCGGTGAGTACAAAATCAAAGCATGTTTTTATTGTTGATACTTCTTTCAATATTCCACAGCTTAGCCGTAAAAGAAGAATATGGATTTACCTGCCGGAAGCTTATGCCCTCAGTAATAAACGTTTTTCAGTTATTTACATGCATGACGGGCAGAACCTCTTTGATGTGCTCACTGCTCCGTTTGGTGAATGGGGTGCAGATGAAATGATGGATTCTGTGCGGGAAGCCAAACAAAGTATTATTGTTGGAATTGACCATGGAGGCAATACAAGGCTCAATGAATACAATCCGTACAACTCGAAGTTTGGAAAAGGGGAGGGGGATGCCTATGTTGAGTTTATTGTAAAAACGCTTAAGCCTTATATTGACAGTGTTTATAAAACAAAACCATCAAGAGAAAATACAATGATAGCAGGAAGCTCAATGGGCGGGCTCATCTCCCTGTATGCCGCCCTGAAATATCCGCAGGTATTTGGAGGTGCAGGAATTTTTTCGCCGGCTTTCTGGATAGCGCCACAGCTAAAAGATTTTATAAAACAACAATCAGCTTCATCACCACATCCTGCACTGTATTTTATTTGCGGTGAAAAAGAATCAGAAAACATGTTGAGTGATATGACAGATATTTATAAACTTGTGCGACAGGCAGGCAATACCAACACTTATTTTAAAACAATAGTTGCCGGCCAGCATAATGAAAAATTCTGGCAGCAGCAATTATACGATTGTTATATGTGGCTCAAAAAAAATCAAACAAGATAAGTAACACCTTCGCCCGCTAGATCAGTATTTTTAAAAATCTCCCTTGCTTCTTCTTCAAACGAATCTAATTCTTCAAACTTGGCAGAGAAGTGGCCGATTAACAAACGATCAACCTGTGCGTTAAGAGCGATTGCAGCAGCCTGCTTTGTGGTGGAATGAAAACGTTCTTTTGCTTTATCTTCAAATGCATGCGGATATGTTGTTTCGTGGTAAAGAAGGTTTACCTGTTTTACAATCTCTGCAATTCGTTCATCATAAATCGTATCAGCAGTAAAAGCATAAGAACGGGACAAAGTATTTTCACCAGTTACTTCATTATTTTGTATAATGGTTCCGTCTTCTTTTCTGTAATCTTCCCCTTTTTGAAGGTGATGAAAATAACTGGTAGGTATGCCGTACTCAAAGGCTTTATGGGCAATAACCTTTCGTGCATTTCGTTTTTCACGAACCAGGAAACCCCTGCATTCAATGCGGTGCTGCGTTGAGAAGCATTCAACAGTATAATATTTTGTTTCCAGTACAATACCATCTTGCTCAAGTGCATGAAATGTAAATTCAAAAGGCAGCTTTGTATCTGCGGCTGCAAGCTGTAAATCAATAATGTTTTTTAATGGAGCAGGTGCATACACATGCAGTGGCTGGAGCCTGCCCAGCAGTGCAAAACTGTTGATTAAACCAATTAAGCCGAAATAATGATCCCCATGAAGATGTGAAATAAAAATATGATTGATACGGTTGCGCCTGATTTTATAATTGATTATTTGAATTTGTGTGCCTTCGCCGCAATCAAACAACAAAAGGTCATCAGCCGTGGTAATAACCTGTGCCGTGGGGTGCCTGCCATGTGCCGGTATGGCCGAATTGTTTCCAAGTATGGTAACTGCCAGCATTTTTTTGAAAATTAATGAAAGATAATTTTGAAATCAAAAAACCTTTGCTATTTGTGTTGTGCTGCAAGTACCTGATTTTGTCTTCGTTGTTGCAGCACCCCATCCCTCATCCTGTAGAATTTCTAACATTATTTATCATTTTACGTTATTGAAATGAATATCCCGCTCTTTTGCAGTTTATTTAATTCATGGTAACTTCTGATTTATCCAACAGATAAATGCTTCCAATTTCCTGTGCCCTATCATCCATTTCCAAGTGAAAAAATTTTTCACCTCTTAAACTTTAAACAATGAAAAAAATTTACGCATTGGGAATGTTCTTTTTATCTGTAAGCGCTTCCCTCTTTGCACAACTAACACAGTCTGCCAATCCGCCTTGCCTGTAATGCCGCCAACTGCACACTTACAGCTGCAGGAGGAACCCCTTGGGATGCATGTGCACCCAATTCCACAACTTTTGTGTCCAATATGTCAAGCAACCCTACTCTTTTTTCAGGTTCTGCATTAACTACAGAGGCAGTTTATCGCTACACAAATATTGGAACCTCTGGTGTTATTCCTGTTAATGCAACGGTCAGAGCTTGCTGCTGTGCTGGTATTTTATAATGTCCAGCCCGGAGCCGCAGCCGATTGAAAAACTGAAGATGAAGATAACAACAAAAGCTGATAGAATTCCGTCAGCTGGATATGGGCTGATAGCGATATGAAGATGAGAATATATTCGTCAGCCAGCATAGCAGAAAACTCCATGTTATGTGTTCGCCCTTCGTCTTGGTAACTTAAATTGAAAGTCTGTGTCCACCGTGGCAGGGTGTGTCCCGGAAGCGTAGGAACAAGACAGGCTCTTTTGCAAGGTTGGCTTTTGTGCGTCGGCTTTGTGTGCCTTGCAAATGTGCCTGACTTGGTGCGTTGGCTAATTTTCCTTAGTCCAAAAGTTCGTTAATAGTTCTGCTTGGTCTAAAACTTTTGTCACCGAAACTGTGTATTCACCAGTTGTCGGGTCGTCAGGGGGATATTTATATTTACGCAAAATACGTTTTACTAATACTCTCAACTTTGCTTGTACACTTTCTTTGAGTTGCCAGTCAATCGAAGTATTTTTTCTTACACTGTCAACCAGTTCATGTGCAATAGCTTTTAAAATGTCATTACCTAAAATTGTCTCTGCTTGTGGATTGTCAGCCAGTGCATCATAAAAAGCTAACTCGTCCACCCGTAGATTTAGTTTTTCTCCCCGTTGGTCTGCTGCCCGAATATCTTTGGCCAGCTTAATCAATTCTTCAATAACTGCTGCCGCTTCAATCAGTCCGCTTTGGTAACGCTTTACGGCTTGTGCCAACATTTCAGAAAACTTCTTGCTCTGGATTAGATTTGTCTGCGAACGGGTTTTAATTTCATTGTTCAATAACCTTTTCAAAAGTTCCAATGCCAGATTCTTTCTTGGCATTCCCTGAATCTCTGCAAGAAATTCATCAGACAAAATTGAAATGTCGGGCTTCTTAATTCCTGCTGCTTCAAAAACATCAATCACTTCTTTTGAAACGATGGCATCATTTACAATTTGCCGGATGGCCGTTTCTATTTCTTCATCTGTTCTTTTCTTTTGTGTTTCATCAAACTTTGCAAACCTTGCTTTGATGGCTTGAAAGAAAGCTAAATCATCTCTTATCTCAAATGCTTTTTCATGCGGAACTGAAATGGCAAATGCTTTTGAAAGATTGGTTACATGCTCTTTGAAACGTTGCTTTCCATTTCTGCCATCTTCATCTTTCAATTCTAAAAGATGGTTAGCTGCATCTAAAATAAAATTCAATTTCAATCGTGGGTCGAGACCGAAATATTTCTTGTAATCAAAGCTGCCAAACATATCAACAACCAATTCGTACAGCTCCAACATTTTTGCAACTGCTTCTTCCTGGTCAAAAGTAAGTTTACCTTTGCCTTGGTTCTCGGTATATATTGCCAATGCTTTTTTCAAGTCTTGTGCAATGCCGATGTAGTCAACAACAAGTCCACCGTCTTTATCTCCAAACACACGGTTTACCCTTGCAATAGCCTGCATAAGGTTATGTCCATTCATGGGCTTGTCTATGTATAACGTATGCAGGCAAGGAGCATCAAAACCTGTAAGCCACATATCACGGACAATTACCAACTTCAATTCGTCTTTCGGGTCTTTCAATCTGTCGCCAATAGCTTTTCGTCTTGCTTTGTTTCTGATATGTTCCTGCCAAGCCAATGGGTCGCTGGCACTGCCCGTCATTATCACTTTTATTTTCCCTTTGTCGTCTGCCGCATCATACCAATGCGGTTTCAGTTTGATAATTTCATTTTGAAGCTCAACGCAAATTCTCCGGCTCATGCACACAATCATTCCTTTGCCTTCGGCTGCTGAAAGTCGTTGTTCAAAGTGAGTGACTAAATCCAGAGCAACTTGTTTTAATCTCGGTACACTTCCTACAACAGCTTCTTTGCTTGCCCATTTTGCAAATCGTTTTTGTTTATCAGTCAACTCATCATTCTCGGTAACCTCTTCAACTCTTTCGTCTAATACTTTTTGGTCTGCTGCACTCAATTCAATTTTTGCCAAACGGCTTTCATAATAAATCCTAACTGTTGCACCATCTAAAACGGCTTGCTGAATATCATACACATCAATATAGTTTCCGAAAACCGATTGTGTGTTTTTATCTTCTTTCTCAATTGGTGTTCCGGTAAAGCCAATGAAAGATGCATTGGGTAAAGCATCCCTCATGTGCCTTGCAAAGCCATCAATAAAATCGTATTGGCTGCGGTGTGCTTCATCTGCAATCACTACAATATTTCTGCGGCTGCTTAGTTCTGGATATTTTCCTCCTGTCTGTTCAGGTAGAAACTTTTGAATAGTAGTGAATACAACGCCGCCAGATGCGACTGAAAGTTTTTCTTTTAAATCATCTCGGTTTTCGGCTTGCTTTGGCTTTTGCCTTATTAATTGTTCACAATTGCCAAAGGTTTCAAAAAGTTGCTGGTCTAAATCATTCCGGTCAGTCAAGACCAAAATGGTTGGGTTATTCATTTCCTCTGCCAGCACTAATTTGCCGGTATAGAAAACCATACTTAAACTTTTGCCGCTTCCTTGTGTGTGCCACACAACGCCTGCCCGTTTATCGCCTTTGGGTTGGTCGCTTACATCAGGAAAGCCAAAATGGCCTGGGGGTTCATTTAGTACATTGTCAGGGTTAGAAGATGCCCTGATAGTTGATTCTATTGCTTTGTTAACTGCGTAATATTGATGATACGCTGCAATTTTCTTTATTGTTTTTTCTTTTGTTTTTTCAAACACAATGAAATGCCTGATTACATCTAACAGAGTTGTCTTGTTCAGTAAGCCTTTCATCATCGGTTCCATTTCCGGTTCCAGCTTACTGTCAACTACAGTGATGCCGTCTGCTGTTTTCCATTCCATAAAGCGGCTGTAGTCGCTGCTTAATGTTCCTGCTTTGGCAAACCAGCCATCACTTACCAATAAAAAAGTATTGTATGTAAACAGCGAAGGAATTAATTGCTTGTAGGTTTGCAGTTGATTGAATGCTGCCTTTACATCGGCGGTTTCATCAGTTGCATTTTTCAATTCTATTACAATCAATGGTAAGCCGTTGATGAATAAAATTATATCAGGTCTTTTGTTGTTGTGATTTTCTGCAACGGTAAATTGATTAACGGCTAAGAATTCATTGTTGAGTGGTTTCTCAAAATCAATCAGCCAAACTTTATCTGTTTTGGTTTTGCCTTCGCCAATACTAAACTTTACATCAACACCTTCGGTAAGCATACGGTGAAAGTTCTCGTTGTTGTCAAACAAGCTAACTGATATACTTCGCATTGCTTTTTTAAATGCTTCCTCTCTGGCTTCTTTGGGAATGGTTGGATTGATTTCATCAATAGCATTTCTTAAACGCTTATGCAAAACCACTTCGCTGTAATCTCTTTCTTTTTTATCACCTTCTGCAATGTCAGGACCATACAACACTTTGTATCCTAAATCTTCGCTTAGAATATCTAATGCTATTTGCTCTATTTCGCTTTCGGTGATAAAATTTTTCATTAAAATCCTATATCATCTTTTGGGCCGATATAACCAATATAAACTCTATGATTAGTTTCGTTCGGGAAATAATATAACCGGAAAAATTCTCTGCCGTAACTCCATTTGATATGCAAGCTAAAAACCCGGTTACCAATTCCCGGACAATCAAATGTTCTTAGAGCAAGAGTATTTGCAACTCGTGTAGGTGTATCAGGTGAATTTTCTAATCCCAAACTTTTAAAATCAAAGACACCGGCTGTCCATTGTCTGGTAAAAGCATTTAACCTTTTTAGCTTTTCATTTATCAATTTAAACCTGTCATCATTTACAGAAAGATGAGAAATTTGTTCCCAAACTCTTTCACAGAAAATCAAATTTGGAAAAAGTGCAGCCCTGCTATTCCAAAAATCCAGAATTGAATTGTAAGCATTATGAGTTGCACAATTTTGTTTGAATTGAGTAAAGGAAATTAATTCTGTTATCTGCTTGTTTGCTGGAATAGCTGTGGGTGTAAAATCAAAGCCATTAAAGCCATTGCAATCGCCCGGGTATAAAATATCAAAATCTGTTTCATTCGGGATGTAAATTGGAATTGCATTGAATGAATTAAAAAGTTTGATACTTAGTCCTATTAGCTCCTTATTAATTCTGGTTGGCATTTCATAGCAGTAGCCATGAATAGTCTGGTATTGCCAAAAATCCTCATGCCGTAAAAATGTATCTGTGCCATTGTCTCTATTAGCAATAACATTGGTTAAGTTTCTTACCCCATTTTCAAAATCGGCAAGAGCTGGTGGATTTAATGCTTCGTTCAACAAAAAGAAGTTGTTCATCCCTTTCTTAAATTAAAAAGTTCAGCAAAATCAATTTGTGTCTGGTCAAAGAAACCACTTGGCCAATCGGATAATTCTCCTTTCTCACTTAGAGAAATTTGCTGAACATCTGGTTGAACACTTCCCCCTTTATAACTGAAATAATTTATAGTAACTAAATCATTCGCAACATCTTTGTTTGCCACGGCTATTTGTAAGCCGTTTATAATATGGTCGCTGTGTGTTTCAACAATTACATTCACTCCGGCATTTGCAACCATTGCTAAGAATCTTCCGATTTTGGATTGAGCGGAAGGGTGTAAATGAGCTTCGGGGTTTTCTACAATAAAGTAACTTCCTTTTTTAGCGGTCAATCCTGTTGCGATTATTGGTAACACATAACTAATTCCGAAACCCAAATTTGTAGAAAGTGTAGGGTCTGAAACGGTAAATTGATTTTCAATTAAAACTTGTGCAGTTAAAGTTTTAGGACTGGATTCAACTTTAACCTTTACGCCTTTCATCACAAAATCGAGCCAGTTGTTTAATTGGTCTTGTAAAAAATTCGTTTCTGTTTTCTCAAACCTTCTTTCATTCTCAATTTTAAAGTAACCTCCTTCCAAACTAATTAGCTGTGCCGTATTTTCACCTTGCCAACCTGCATTCGGATAATCTGAAAACTGTAACGGTTGATTTATCCTTGGGCCAACCCTTTCTGCATTCAGGTAATAGAACTGATGCATTAAAATTGGGAAATCCGTTGTTTCAGTTTTATGGACTTCTACTGGTGTTAACCAAAGTTGTGCTTCACGATTGTCTGCACTGTAATCAACAGTTAATTCTTCTTGCTCATTAAATAAACCTAATGATAAAATATTGCCAGCATAATTTCTGTTTAATACAAAGCTACTGTTGCCCAATGCCAAACAATAAACTCCATTCAATGGAACATTAAGTCCGTTACAGGCATTAAGTATATAGTTTCCCTGCTGTGATTCTCCGCAATGTTCAATAGTTTGTCTTAAATATAACAGGGCTTGTATTGCAGTACTTTTTCCATTTCCATTTGCACCCGCCATAATAGTAAGACGGTTTATATAAATATCTGCTTCTTCAAAACACTTGAAGTGATTTATTTTTAAATGGTTCATTTTATTATTTTAAATTTTCCGCAATCACTTCTTCGGCTGCTGTAAATGCAGCCTGAATATTGGCTTTTGAGTTGGTACTGTACGTTAGATACATAAATAAGTCATTATCGCCAGTTACTTTTTCCGCCAATGGTAGCGCCAATGATTCTGAATCATTTTTCTTAATTACACTTTCATATTTATACTGACTGAGCAATACGCTCCAACTTACAAATAATGCTTTGTTGATTAATTGCCGGTATGCACCAGGTTGTACATGCTCTACTTTACATTTTCTAAATGAGTATCTATTGAAAAGATAGAACGCATTTTTCATTGAATTGTCAAATAAATCAACGTAGTACTTATAGTCAAACTTTTTATCCTTGCTTAATTGTTCTGTTAATGTATTCAGTTCTGATTCTATATTGCCACTATAATTATTTAATTCGCTATCAGCAATATATTTTTTATGAAACATAATAAAACGCAGTGCTAATTCCTGTGCTTCCATCCTTACGTCTTTCACACTCCATCCGGTTGCTTCTTTAAAGCTTTCTAATTTTGCCATTTCACGAAGTGCTTGACGTAACGCATCACTTGAAAGACAATTTCGTATTTCCTGTGCATTCAAAGGCTGCCCGCCTGTGTTAATCCTCCTGAAAATATCATACTTCAGTTTGAAAGGAGATGAAGGGTCAATCACATTCACGGTAATTTGGGTCATATTGAACCAGCGAAAGTATTTTGCATCAATTGCCTTTTTCGGATTAGCATTAGTATATGTTTTACCTCCGCATTTTTCATCCAGATATTCAAGGTTTTTTAAAATAAGTTCGTTGTTCATAAATTCCCTGATTGTACTTAGCCTTTGCAAACCATCTACTACAGATATTCTGCCTTCATCATCTTGTGCAAAGTAGAACATGGGAAGAGGAATCCGCATCAGTATTGATTCAATCAATCGTGACTTTCTTTGGTTGTCCCAAACTAAGTTTCTTTGAAAATCAGGTGCAAGGTTAATGTCGCCTCTGGTTATCATTTCATAAATCTGATGAAGCGAAAAGGGTTTCGTATCTACACGGATTTTGTCCGGGTCATATGGTGTTTCGTCATTTTCTTCTATTTCAGTTTGCTCTGTTCCAAATTGCTCATTAGGATTTTGTTCAACCAGCCACTCTTCAATTCTGCTATTTAATTCTTCCTTATCTTCTTCGGCATCTTTATGTAAATCAACTATAGTAAAACGGCTACCGTTTAATTCAAGTTTTAGATAAACTTCACCTCCAATAAGTGGGACAAAACGAATTATGTTTTCATCTTCCTTTTTATCTGTAAAGCGAAGTGGTTTTAAACGAATTTCTTTGCCGCCTTTTAATTTCAAACTTATTTCCATTGTCGAATCTTATTTTTTGCAAGTTAAGTTATATTCAGGGCAATTTCTCCCTTCATCAGCTTGGGCAATAGTGTGTCACGCAGGTTGCTTAGGGATTGGTTTTCTTCAATATTTTGTTCTGCTTGTAATCGGTTGGCTCTGGCAATGGCGGTAAACTTATCAGCTAATTCCTTTGGGGGCATTGCAAACTTGGGTTTATGCAAACCTTCTATCTTCAACATATTTACAGTAGTGCCGTTGGCGAAGCCAATTACCTGATCTCTCACTTGTGGTTGTAAAAGCAAATGATACATAAAGTCAGGGCTTAACCAGCATTTCTTTTTGGGTCTTAGTCTATAAATGTGATGGCTGAAAATTCCATGTTCGCCATAAAATTGAGGGATGATAGCAGGATAGCCTATCAACATATATTTATGCCCTTGCTCTGTATTGGCAATGATTAGTTCACCGGCATTTACAATGTGTTTGTCTTTATAATCTCCGGTGTAATATTTTATACCGATGGTTTTATATCCACCACCTTCTAACACTGAATTTAAGTTGTGCATGGGTGTAGCATCACTTTGGGCAAGTCCTGCACCTTTATAACTTAAACCTCTGTCTGCATCAAAAACATCCTCAAAACTTTCTACTGACCAGCCAACAGGAATTTTTCCAATTTCAGTTTCTTGAAATTTATCTGTTGCATTGGGAAAATTGAAATCAACAAACCATTCTTTGAAAAGTGCTTTTGGGATTTCGTCAAGAGTTTTATTTATTTGTTTATTCAGTTCAATTGCATCGTCTAAAGAAGATAGTATTGAAGCAATACCATTTTGAGTTTTTAAATTGGGAAGTAGTATGTCAATTTTATTAAGAACAGGAACAGTCAAGCTGGGAACTGCAGAACCAACATTCATTGACTTGTAATCCAACAGTGTTAATTGATAAAATAAAAATCTTGGAGAAGCTAACTCTAAATTTATCTTAGTCCAAAACATAGTATCTACAGTCCAAAATGGTTTGTTCAAATAAAAAAGATTATTAAGAGAGCCTTTACGTGGAATTAGAATTGAATCTTTTTCATAAATCGCTTTGTTTACAAAACGCATAATTCCGCCGCTACCATAAGCCGGAATTTTTCCTTCGGAAAGTGCCTTGTGGTCTTTCCCATATTTTATTTCTAAAACATCTTCTAACTTATATTTTTTCCATTCACTAAAACTCATAGCCTATTCCTTTTAAGTTTTTGCGAATGGTTTTTTCCAAGTCGTTTCGTTTAGCAAATTGTTCTGCCAATGCAGCCGTTAAGGTTTGCATTTTATCTTCAAATAAAATTCCGTCACTTTCTTCTTCTTCCGTGCCAACGTACTTGCCAGGCATTAGTATGTAGTTATTTTTCTTTACTTCTTCAATGGGGGCACTTTTGCAAAAACCGTCAATGTCTTTATATTTACTTTTAGGACTTCTCCATTGGTGGTAAGTATCGGCAATTTGTTTCAGGTCTTTTTCTGTCAGCTCTTTGTTTCTGCGGTTTATTAGGACACCTAACTTTCTGCCATCAATAAAAAGTATTTCATTGCTGCGATTTCTGAACTTTCCATTGGTTTTGTTCCTTGCCAAAAACCAAAGGCAAGCGGGAATTTGTGTATTGAAAAATAATTGTGCTGGCAAACTCACCATGCAGTCAATTAATCCGGCATCAACCAAATTTTTTCTTATTTCACCTTCATTGCCTGTGTTGCTGTTCATGCTTCCGTTGGCTAATACAATTCCTGCTGTTCCGGTTGGAGAAAGTTTATGGATGAAGTGTTGCAGCCATGCATAGTTTGCGTTGCCGGTTGGTGGTACACCGTATTTCCATCTTATATCGTCTCTTAATTGTTCGCCACTCCAATCGCTGATGTTGAATGGTGGATTAGCCAGAATAAAATCTGCTTTAAGGTCTTTGTGTTTGTCGTTTAAGAAAGTGTCGCCTAATTCAATCTTTGCATCAATACCACGAATGGCAAGATTCATTTTTGCCAAACGCAACGTAGTTGGGTTGCTTTCCTGTCCGTAAATAGAAAGGTCTTTGATGTTGCCCTGATGCTCTTCTACAAACTTTTCGCTCTGTACAAACATACCGCCACTACCACAACAGCCGTCATACACTCTGCCGTTAAATGGTTCAAGCATTTGAACCAATAATTTTACAATGCTTTCAGGTGTATAAAACTGTCCACCTTTTTTACCTTCGGCATCTGCAAACTGTCCTAAAAAATATTCATACACTCTGCCCAATAAATCTTTTGCTTTATGTCCGGTTTGATTAAAGCCGATTGTGCCAATTAAGTCAATGAGTTCTCCCAAACGTTGTTTATTCAATTCGGGGTCAGCATAAATTTTTGGTAACACACCTTTCAAACCACTGTTCTGTTTTTCAATGGCATCCATTGCCTCGTCAATGAGTTTGCCAATGGTGGGTTGTTTGGCTTTGTCCTGCAAAAATTGCCAACGGGCTTTTTCAGGAACGAAGAAAATATTATTGGCTAAATATTCGTCCGGGTCTTCGGGGTTTGCACCTTCGTATTCGCCTTTACCTTCTTTTAGTTTGTCAAACAATTCACTGAAAGCGTCTGAAATATATTTTAAGAAAATCAGTCCCAACACAACATGCTTGTATTCGGCAGCGTCCATGTTGCTCCGCATTTTGTCTGCAGCAGTCCAAAGGGTTTTCTCTAAATTCTTTATGTCGGTCATGTTACTTCAATATGCTATTAGTGAATAGATTAGCAAAATACGCAATGTCTGCTTAATAATGACTATTACTGAAAAGCCTTGCTCAAGCTAAAGTGAGTTCTGTTCTTTGGGTGGTGGGTGGGCATGGTGTCGAGTAAAGATATATTGCTGAAGTATTGAACTGATGATGATAGATATTCGTCAGCCGGGGTGGGTGGGTTGTGCGTTGGCATTTTTAGCTCTTTGCAAGGTTGGCCTTGTGTCGGGGTTTTGTGTGCCTTGCAATGTGCTAAAAATAGCGGGGGGTCGGGTCGGCAAAGTCATGGATGCTTGTATATGTGTAGGATGCTGAATAGGGTGACACATAACGGTTACTATTGGTACTATTTCAAATGCAATTCTTTCTTCAATTGATGATAATACAGGTTCTGCTATTGATCAGGCGGGCAATTCTGTGGTTGCCAACTTTTCGCCCCGAATTCAGCCGGATGTAAATTTAACTGCTGACAGAAGAGGATTCGTTCAGTTTACAATCACGTTTTATAATGCGAGTGTCGGAAATGGTTTTACCCAGGTGTTGCCTATCAGCAACCTTGTATTCGTTCACTATGATAATGACGGGAACGGAAACGCAACAAGCTGGTTCAGAGAAACAGGCGTTGCCCAGCAAATAGCTCCGGGCAATCCAACAGTATTAGCTGGTGGTGGAACTACTGAGCTCGCAGCCTATTCCTATACCACCCAAACCCAAAATAATTCTACTTTTACCTGGACTGGGTTTGCCGGTTCCGTTTGCGAAAGGTCAAACATCTCGAAATGTGCGGAAGTTGCAGAAGCTTACAGGTATGGTAACACGCCTATCAGTTCTCTTACATTCAGACTTGGATATGATAATAAAGGAAACACCAACCAGCGGCCCATCCGCCAGTATGGTGCAAGGTTTACCTGCTTTGGTCCTTCACCCGCCACCTTACCGGTGAGCATTACTAATTTTTCTGTTTCTCACAGGGATGGTATTGCCACTTTATTGTGGACAACAACTGACGAAGATAAGTTTAAGAAATTTGAAATTGAACGCAGTGTTGCTGGTAAGAATTTTTTTAATGTTTCTGATGTAGCTTTCCGTGGCGCCAGCCGCACCACTACAGATTATGAATTTGCAGATGATATCAGGAATGTATCAGGTACTACTGTATTTTATCGTTTAAGAATGGTAGATGCTGATGAGAAATTCTCATTCAGTAATATTGTTTCTGTACGCAGGGGCTTTAGCGGTGGCAAACTCAATATTTCTCCAAACCCCGCTACCAGCAATGTGGTGGTAAGATTTGAAAGCCTTACAAGCGGAATGGCTGAATTAACGATTTCTGATATTTCAGACAGAATTGTATGGAGAAAAAATAACCAGGTACTCCGTGGCAGCAACAATATTACCATCCCTGAGATTTCAGGCTTAACAGAAGGTGTATATCAAATTCGGATAGTGCATAACGGCGAAAGCAAAATTGATCAGCTTGTTATTAAAAGATAGGTTTACAAGGTAATTCACTATTCGAAAAACCGTTTCCCCCCGCAAAAGCAGGGGGATTTTTTTATTTGTGGAAAGAAAAAGTAAACAGAAAAAAAACCAGCTAATAAATTCCGGAAAATCATGCGTTGGATGAGAAGAGGGAAAAACAGCTTTAAAAAATTATTCATCACCCAGGAGTTCCCGCTCAATTTCTTCCATTTGCACAATATCCCAGGCTTCACTTTGAGTGGGCGTTACATTCATAAGCTCCAGTATTTCTTTTTCATCAAGCCATTTTTCCACAGCTTCTTGTAACTCACAAATTACAAAAGACGCCCCGGCTTCATAAAACTGCTGCTGGGTATTCACCAGCAATCCGGCAGCCGCTTCATCTATCATTTGTGTGTGCTGCAGGCTCAGCACTACATTCTTTACCTCCTTTTCAAGGCAGGAAAGCAACAAACTGCCTAATTCTTCTGTCATATTAACAGAAAGCGATGGCTCATGTGGCGTAATCACATGAAATTTTTCCTTGGTATCAATTTTGACATTCATGGCATTATTAACAGTAAGTGCGTAACTTACAGAAAAGTTCTCTCAAATTTATTCGTTATAATTGTAAAAACCGAATATCCCATATATGGATCATAATTTTTCAGCACAAGTAAAAGAAATTATTTCGTTCAGCAGGGAAGAAGCGTTGAGGCTTGGAAATGATTTCATCGGCACCGAACACCTTGTACTCGGTATGATAAGAGAAGGCGAAAACACAGCCATTAAAATTTTAAAACAACTCAGTGTTGATTTGTATGAGTTACGAAAGGAAATTGAGCTGGCGGTAAAAGATAAAACCGGTAAAAATATTGCGAACATTAACAGCCTCCCTTTAACACGCCAGGCAGAAAAAGTAATACGGGTTACTGTTCTGGAAGCAAAGGCATTAAAAAGCCCGCAGGTGGAAACAGAGCATCTTATGCTTTCCATTCTCAAGAATAAAGAAAACATTGCCACACAAATTTTGAATCAGTTTGAAATTGATTACGATATTTTCAGAAACGAATTAGGTATGGTAAAATCAAATGAACCAAGGGCCGAATATGATGATCCCGGCGAAGAAGATTTTGATGATGAAAAGAAATATGCACAATCAAAATCAAAACAACAGGCGGGCGCCAAAAGTAAAACACCAGTTCTGGATAATTTCGGAAGGGATATTACCAAGCTGGCAGAAAGCGGAACACTCGATCCCATTGTGGGGCGTGAAGAAGAAATTGAAAGAGTATCACAAATACTTTCCCGCAGAAAGAAAAACAACCCCATTCTTATTGGGGAGCCAGGCGTTGGTAAAACAGCCATTGTTGAAGGCCTTGCTTTGAGAATTGTGCAACGTAAAGTTTCAAGAGTGTTGTATGATAAACGGGTGGTATCGCTTGATTTGGCGGCATTAGTTGCCGGTACCAAATACCGTGGTCAGTTTGAAGAACGTATGAAGGCCATCATGAATGAACTGGAGAAGAACCGTGATGTGATTTTGTTTATTGATGAAATACACACCATTGTTGGTGCCGGTGGCGCCAGCGGTTCGCTTGATGCTTCCAATATTTTTAAACCGGCACTGGCAAGGGGTGAGCTTCAGTGTATTGGTGCTTCCACCCTTGATGAATACAGGATGTATATTGAAAAAGACGGGGCGCTTGACAGGAGGTTTCAGAAAGTAATGGTGGATCCTCCAAGTGCGGATGAAACCATCCTGATACTCAACAACATCAAATCCAAATACGAAGAATATCACAATGTATCTTATACCGATGATGCTATTGATGCATGTGTGAAACTGAGTGACCGCTATATTACCGATCGGTTATTGCCTGATAAAGCAATTGATGTAATGGATGAAGTAGGTGCCAGGGTTCATCTCAAGAATATTAATGTGCCCAAAGAGATTCTTGATCTTGAGAAGAAGATTGAAGACATCAAGCTTGAAAAAAATAAAGTGGTGAAGAGCCAGCGTTTTGAAGAAGCTGCTGCTTTGCGTGATAATGAAAAACGTTTAGGTGAAGAATTGGAGAAAGCAAAAGCCAGGTGGGAAGAAGAAAGCAAGAACATGCGCTATCCCATTGATGAAGAAGCAATAGCCGAAGTGGTGAGTATGATGACGGGCATTCCTGTAAAACGTATGGTGCAGGCCGAAACAGATAAACTCCGCCGCATGGCCGAAGATCTGGAAGGCGCTGTAGTTGGTCAGCAGGAAGCTATCAGTAAAGTGGTAAAAGCAATACAGCGTAACAGGGTGGGTTTAAAAGACCCGAAAAAACCCATTGGAACATTTATATTTCTTGGCCCCACGGGTGTTGGTAAAACAGAACTTGCACGTGCATTGGCACGCTATATGTTTGACAGTGATGATTCACTCATTCGTATTGATATGAGTGAGTATATGGAAAAATTTACCGTAAGCCGTTTAATTGGTGCACCCCCCGGCTATGTGGGTTATGAAGAAGGCGGACAGTTAACAGAACGTGTGCGCCGCAAACCTTATTCCGTTGTATTGCTCGATGAAATAGAAAAAGCGCATCCTGATATTTATAATATCCTGTTGCAGGTACTGGATGACGGGCAATTAACCGATGGTTTGGGAAGAAAGGTTGATTTCAAGAACACGCTCATCATCATGACATCCAATATTGGTGTGCGCCAGTTAAAAGATTTTGGAGAAGGTGTGGGTTTTGCAACTGCCACACGTATGCAGAACCAGGAGGAAAACAATAAGGCAGTAATTGAAAAAGCATTGAAGAAAACATTCTCCCCCGAGTTTTTAAACAGGATTGATGATGTAATGATCTTTAATGCGCTTTCCAAAGACAATATCTTTGAGATCATAGATATTCTGATGAAAGGTGTACTGGCAAGATTGAAGACCCTTGGTTTTGCTCTTGAATTAAGCCCCGAAGCAAAGGATTTTATTGCAGAAAAAGGGTACGATGCCCAGTTTGGGGCAAGGCCTCTGCACAGGGCCATCCAGAAGTATCTGGAAGACCCTCTGGCTGAAGAGATTTTAAAAATGAACATTAAGGAAGGTGATGTATTAGTTGCCGAACTTGATTCTGAAAATGCCAAGATCGTTTTCAGGTTTGCAGAAAAAGACAAAAAGAAAAGCGAGAAAGCTAAATCATAGACAAAAGGCGGGGAGACCCGCCTTTTTTAGGCCATCTGATTTTATGAACATTGAGTAGGGGGCAAAGATATTAAACTTTGCCGCCCTCTCACACCACCGTATGTACTTGCGTGTACGGCGGTTTCTTTAGAGTGTTTTACGATGTATTCGTCAGGTTGCGTTCTTTTTCGCATGCAGAAAGCCATTCGGGATTTACCTCCCCGCTTCGGCTATACCATACGGGTATCGCCTCCGCAAACAGGTGGTTGCTTTGTTCCCGTTCTTCCATCGGAATTATCCGAGACGGCAACGCTTCTTTTTCCCTTCGTTTTTTCAACTGTTGGCTTTTACTACTTCTAAAAAAACTCCCCTGCTCTAAAGATTCAGCCCTTCGCTCCTCCGCCTTTCGGCGGACTCTTCGCTACTATGGCTTCGGCTGACTTCTGTTTCGTTTTCCATTGCTCGGGCATTCGCTCATACCTCCACCTCTGTAAAAAAAAAACAGACCTCCCATGGTAAGCTCATTGTTCCTCCATTGTAAGTTGCAGGATTTACTACCTCATGTGTACG
>JAIEQM010000042.1 GCA_019747705.1 Chitinophagaceae bacterium
TCATCTGTTTTGAAAAATTTGTGCAATGCTTTTGTTACCAGCGTTCATTTTTCTATTGAGCTGCTGTTGCGTCGCACCCCTCGTTCCCCTCTCCGAAGGCGAGGGGAGGCCAGGCTGTATATTGTTACTCATCTTTTGTAATTAAGCATTTCATCTGTTTTGAAAAATTTGTGCAATGCTTTTGTTACCAGCGTTCATTTTTCTATTGAGCTGCTGTTGCGTCGCACACTTGTACGCTTTCAATTCTACTCATCAAATGAGCAACGCCACAAACAAATTTTAAATTTTAAATAAGCGTGGGCTGTGCTCAGATGGCCCTCTCCCTTAGGAGAGGGTCGGGGCGAGGTGGCTTTCAAACACTTTTTCAAACGCCTGCTCAAAATCAGCTTTGATATCATCAATATGCTCAATGCCCACACTGATGCGGATGAGATTATCCAGCACACCGCTTGCTTTGCGTTCTTCCACACTCAATTGCTCATGTGTGGTAGAAGCAGGATGAATGGCTAATGATTTCGCATCGCCTACATTGGCAAGATGCGAAATGAGCTTGAGCGAATCAATAAACTTGCGACCTTTTTCAACACCACCTTTAATGCCAAACTGAAGAACACCTCCATAACCGTTTGTTAGATATTTTTTCGCCAGTTCATGATACGGACTGCTCTTTAAACCGGGATACCAAACAAACTCAACTGCTGGATGTTGTTCCAGCCATTGTGAAAGTTTCAATGCATTCTCAACATGACGTTCTACACGAAGTGATAATGTTTCCAAACCTTGCAATAACAAGAAAGAGTTGAACGGACTTTGTGCACTTCCAAAATCACGCAAACCTTCAACTCTTGCACGAATGATGAATGCAATATTGGGCAAGCCTAAAGGATTTCCTTCACCAAAAATATCCCAGAATTTTAAACCATGGTATCCTTCACTCGGATCAGTAAACTGCGGAAACTTTCCGTTGCCCCAGTGGTAATTGCCACCATCCACAATTACGCCGCCAATAGTTGTGCCATGACCGCCAATCCATTTAGTAGCGCTTTCAACAACAACATTCGCTCCATGTTTTAATGGTTGAAATAAATAACCGCCTGCACCAAATGTATTATCTACAATCAATGGCAAATCATATTCTTTAGCAAGCGCTGCAAATTTTTCAAAATCGGGAATATTGAGACGTGGGTTACCGATTGTTTCCAGGTAAAATGCTTTGGTGTTTTTATCAATTAACGGCACAAAACTTTCTACATTATCACCATCAGCAAAACGTGCTTCAATACCCAAACGTTTAAAGGCAACTTTAAACTGGTTGTACGTACCGCCGTATAAATAAGAAGTGGTGATGAAGTTATCACCAGCCTGTAAAATATTATTCAGCGCCAGGAATTGTGCGGCCTGTCCGCTGCCTACAGCAAGTGCGGCCACACCACCTTCCAATGCAGCGATGCGTTGTTCAAACACATCGTTGGTGGGGTTCATGATGCGGGTGTAGATATTACCAAATGCTTTTAATCCAAATAAATTGGCAGCATGTTCGCTGTTATCAAAGCCATAAGAAGTGGTTTGATAAATAGGTACTGCACGTGATTTGGTGGTTGGGTCAATTTGCTGACCGGCATGTAATTGTAATGTTTCAAAACGGAGATTGTTGCTCATAACAGAGAAATTTTATTTGTGTTAAAAAAGTAAATGAAAATTGTAAATGCGGAGCGCCTGCTGTAAAATCCCTTTACGCACAGGCAGGGGAAAAAAGCAGGCCTTACGGCATACAGCAAATAATACAACAGCAGCCACAGGTTTGTGTGTTGCTTTTAAAATGGATTTGCTGTTTGTTTTGCATGTGTGCCGTTGAATTCCCTACAAATGTAATAGGGTTTTGCTGAGATAGCAAAAAAGAAACTGCAAAAGTTTTGTTACCGTGTGTCATGTGCACTTTTTTGTTGATTTTTTGGCCACATAGAATGTCGCATAAAGATTATTGACCTGTTGAGAATAATATTGCCAATAATCTTTATGCTCATTTCATAACGGGTGTTTGTTTTTATTCCGTTTTAAAACGGAGATGATAAAATCAAACACTTATCAATTTTTTGTGGATGCTTTTATTTTCCGGTCAGGCGGCTTCACCGGCCGGCCGAAAAATAAAAAAGCTCATCCGACAGAATCAGATGAGCTTTTTACTATGCAGTATGTAAGTTGTAAAGCTGATATCTGACTTATCGTCCCCAATGTTCAAACCGGGATGGAATTGGCACCTTTCTCCGTTTTATTGAAGGAGGTTGTCAAGGCTTCACAGGGCCATTACCCTCTGCCTTTCTTGATAAGTGATGTAAAGAACTGATGCAAATGTAAAGTGAAAGGATTTGTATTTCCAAAAAATATTTTTTGTTTTTAAAAACTCAAGAGCGAGATCCCTCCCTGGAGGGGCATTTGCATATTACTCCTGTAGCGTGATTAAAAGCAGCGCCTGCCCGGCTGAGTCATTCAGGCGGGGTAATACATTTGAAGAGAAAATGTTTTTGTGGTAATCTTGTAAAAAAATCTGCATGAATTGTTTACTGGTATCCGCTACTTCCTTAGAAATCAGCCCGTTTACTCAACATTGCCGCAATTCTGAAAAGCTGGATTATATTGATTTGAAACTTGATTTTTTAATTACAGGTGTGGGCATGCTCAACACAACTTATGCTTTAATGAAACATATTCAACTTAAAAAACCCGATGTGGTGATTGATGCAGGGATTGCAGGAACATTTACAAAACAATATATGCCAGGCTCTGTTGTTGTGGTGAAGAATGAGTTGCTCGCCGATTTGGGTGTGGATGAAAAAGATGGTTATAAAGATGTGTTTGATTTAAAACTGTTGCCGCAAAATCAGTTTCCGTTTACAAAGAAAAAATTAACCAATCCGCATACGGAGTTTCTTGAACGTACTTTATTGCCGCAGGTAAACAGCATCAGTGTGAATCAAATCACCACATCCAAAAAGAAAGCGGCCATTTATCAAACAAAATACAAAACACAGATTGAAAATATGGAAGGCGCTGCCGTGCATTATGTGTGCCTGCGTGAAAAAATTCCATTTGTGCAGATACGCAGTATTTCCAACTTTGTGGGCGAAAGAAATAAAAAGAACTGGAAATTGAAAGAAGCAGTTGGTGCATTGAATGGGGAATTGATTCGATTGGTTGAAAGTCTTTGAGTTTTGATTATTGATTATTGGATTATTAATTATTGGGCGTAAAAATTTGAAAGCGCTTGGTTTTAGTTAAACAGACTGAACAGAGGATTTAAATAATTAATGATCAGTAATCACTAATTTGTAAAATTTGAGAGTAAAATATTCATGAACATGAAATTAACCTTAGGCTTCTCTCCCTGTCCCAACGATACGTTCATCTTTGATGCATTGGTGAACGGGAAAATTGATGCAGAAGGTTTGGAGTTTGATGTGTTGCTGGAAGATGTGCAAACGCTTAATGAATGGGCCCTGCAGGGAAAGCTGGACGTTTCAAAAATTAGCTATGGGGTTTATCCTAAAATTTTGAATACATATCATCTTTTAAAAAGCGGCGGTGCATTGGGCAAAGGTGTGGGACCATTACTAATTACGAAGTATGAAGTACGAAGTACGAATTTGGAAGAACTACAAAACCTGGTGAATAATTCAAGTATTGCAATTCCAGGTATTAATACAACAGCTCATTTTTTATTTACACAGGCATTCCCTCATGCAAAGAATAAACAGTTTATGGTGTTTCATGAAATTGAAGATTGGGTTTTAAATCACCCCTCTCCTCAAGCCCGCCCGGCCATGCCGTTCGGACGGGGAGAGGGGACGGGGGTGAGGTGTGGTGTGATTATTCATGAAAACCGTTTTACTTATCAGCAAAAAGGTTTACATAAACTACTTGACCTTGGTGAATATTGGGAACAAAGCACAGGTTATCCCATACCGCTGGGTGGCATTGTGGCGCATAACCGAATAGATGCTGCTATGCGTGCCAAAGTGGATGCGCTCATTCGTAAAAGTCTGGAATATGCATTTGCATATTATCCACTGATAACTGATTATGTAAAACAACATTCACAGGAGATGAGTGAAGAAGTGATGCGCAAGCATATTGATTTGTATGTGAATGATTACAGTTTGGATTTGGGGGAGAAGGGAATGAAGGCGGTGAGGAGGTTTGTTGAAATTGCAGGTGCATGAGATTTGTTTTGAGACTTTACAATTCCTCTGCGCACTCCTAATCTCTGCGTGAGATTTTTTTTGCACGCAGAGGAGCAGAGAACGCAGAGAAAGAGAATGTTTCGCATTCTTTTATAGTTGATGAAACGAATATCAGCTTAACTCTTTCTTCAACGCCTTACCATACACTTCCAAACAACGTTTGCGTGCATACACATGTTCCACAATGGGTTTTACATAATTAAATCCTTCAAACTCGGGCACCCATTTGCGGATGTATTTTAATTCACCATCAAATTTTTGTGTTTGCAGATAGGGATTGAAAATGCGGAAATAAGGAGCTGCATCACAACCGCTGCCGGCTGCCCATTGCCATCCGCCATTGTTGGCAGCTAAATCAAGGTCCAGTAATTTTTTTGCAAAATAAGCTTCGCCCCATCGCCAGTCAATCAACAAATGTTTGCAGAGAAAGGAAGCCACAATCATTCGCACACGGTTGTGCATAAAGCCGGTTGTGTTGAGCTCCCGCATACCGGCATCTACAATGGGATAACCCGTTTGGCCGTTGCACCAGGCTTCAAATTCCTGTTCATTATTGCGCCATTGAATGAAATCATACTCAGGTTTGAAAGCTTTGCCTTTGCCCACCTGCGGAAAGTTCCGGAGTATCATGTGATAGAAATCCCGCCAGATGAGTTCATTCAGAAAAGTTTCATTCAAATCTTTTGTGTGCTTTGCAAGTTCACGTATGCTGATGGTGCCGAAACGAAGATGAACGCTTAAACGGCTGGTGCCTTCAATCGATGGAATATCCCGTTGCTCTTTGTATTTTTTAATCAATTCCTGTTTTACCTGCAATGGAGGAAATGATTGATTGCTTTTCTCAAATCCCATTTCTTCCAAAGAGGGAATGGTTTGTGATGATTGTTTATAAAAATTGGAGAAATGATGTTCAGTTGCATAAGTTTTCAGCGCTTCTTCATTCAATTGCGCCTTCCAGCGTTTACTGTAAGGTGTAAACACAGTATAAGGTTTGCCATCATCTTTTGTTACTTCCAGTTTCTCAAAAATTACCTGGTCTTTAAAGGCGTGCATGGAAGCTCCTTTCTGTATCAGCTGTTGTTTTATTTGTTCATCCCGTTTTGTTGCATAAGGTTCGTAATCATGATTGAGAAAAACTTTTTTTACCTCATATTTTTGTAACAGTTCTTTAAACACTTCAGCAGGAAATCCATAATATACTTCCATACTGCTGTCCATTTTCAGCAATTGCTGCTGCATGTTTGTAATTGCATGATGAATAAACTCAACACGCCGGTCTTTTTTATCCTCCAGCAAATCAAGTATGGCTTTGTCAAAAATAAAAAGGGGTAAAACAGGAAGGCCGTCTTTCAATGCATGGTATAATGCTGCATTATCATGCAAACGCAAATCACGGCGGAACCAGCAGATATTGATTGCTTGTTTGGGCATGAGATAATAACCACAAGCGGGGGAAAATGTTCAGTTGGTAAAGAGACTTCTAAATCCCGTCAGACGAAGGCGTCAGACGTAGCTTTCTAACAAAACAACCGCTTTACAAATTGCTCAAAGAACTGAGCTGATTGATGGCATTGATATTGCCTCTCCCCAAAACGCTTTACCCATCGGATGCCATAAAAAGCATTGCTGAGAAAAATTTCATCGGCCTGCAGCAAATCAGCAACTTGATAAGAACCTTCAACAACATTCAACCTGGCTTTTGTAAAACGTTCGATTAAGCAGGAACGCATCACACCTTCCACACAACCTTCACTTAAACGAGGCGTATAAATGACATTATTGCTGATAAAAAAAATATTGGCGATGGTGGCATCACAAATGCATCCGTACTGATTCAATACAACTGCTTCATTCCACTTTTGCTGCCTGGCATATTGGGCGGCCAATGCATAGAGTAAATAATTGTTGCTTTTGAGATGCGAAAAAGCATCACAGGATTTTTTTCCTGCTTCAAACACACCCAGGTCAAGCCCGTTTTCATTCATCTCAAATGCTTTCTTTTCCAACGGCCAGCATTGAATGAGATAGTTGAAGTTGGTGGATGGCTGTTCCCACAAGCCACCTTCGCCTTTAAAGATGGTAATGCGAACCCTTGCATAGCCATTGCATTTATTTTTTTCGGTCAGTTGACTTACTTCACTCTGCAATTGAACAGATAAAAAATGTTTGGGCAGTTCAAAATACAATTGCGGCAGTGATTGGCTGAGGCGGTTCCAGTGTCTTTCCCACAAAGGCATTTTGTTTTGATGCAGACGGATGGTTTCAAACAACCCTTCTCCGTAGCGGAAGGAGCGGTTGTCAGGATGAATCAGCGGTTCCTCCGCTTTTATTATTTTTCCATTCAGGTTGTGGTAAAGCATCAGAGCAAAGTAATACCAATTTTAAATATAATATAGTCCAATAAAAAAGCATTAAACTTTTGAAACGTATAATACCGCAAAAAAGTAAGCTATGGACTAAATAATAATTGTAAGCGGTATAAAAAGAAAAAGGCGGCACTGTTGTATCGCCCTGCTGCTATCAGTTGGTTTCGGCTGTTATCCTTCAATAATATTATTCTTCACTGCATACAAAATCAAACCTGCAGTGGAGCGTGCTCCAATCTTTGATTTGAGTTTGTCCCTGATGGCTTCAACGGTACGTGGGCTCAGGTCCACAATATCTGCAATTTCTTTGGTGCTTTTTTCTTCGCACATCAGTTTTAAAACGGTCATCTCTTTTTCATTCAGCTTCACATCGTGGTTATAACCATCGCCACCCTGGCGCTTGGTACGCAAACCGTCAATAAGCGCTTTGTTGGTAAGTGCATTGAAAAAATACTCCTGCTCATGACAGGTTTTGATGGCTTCATAAATGAGCTCGCTGTCAGAATTTTTGGTGAGGTAAGAGTTGGCGCCCAGTTCCATGAGTTTGGTAATCATGATAGCTTCATCATGCATGGTAAGCATAATGATCTTAATGTTGGGGTACAACTTTTTTACTTCGGGGAGGGTGGCTATGCCATCCATGATGGGCATTTGCACATCCAGCAGGATCACATCGGGCTGAACGCCTTTTAACATGTTAAGAAGGTGCATGCCGTTATCGGCTTCAAACAGGATTTTAATATCCTTTTTCATGCCCAGTGCAGTTTTTACACCTGCACGGTACAGCACGTGGTCGTCTGTAATGGCAACATTAATGGTATCGCTCAATGTTTGAGTGGGTTTAAATGTTTTTACTTCGTACATAGATTTTACGTTTTCAGAGGTTTCGGATTATTTCAGGTGCAAGTTGCTAATTATTTCGGTGAATTTTTAGGTACATCTACCAAATTTTCAACCTGCGGTTTTTACGGTTATTCCAACAATTTATTTCGCATTCCATAAACAATAAGCCCGGCAATGGTTTTAGCGCCCACTTTCTGCTTCATATTCTGGCGTATGGTTTCAATGGTCCGGGGGCTCAGGAACACCAGCTTGGATATTTCTTCTGTGGTTTTATCCTCCGCCAGGTGTTTTAATATCTGCAATTCCTTTTCATTGAACTTCACCGGGTTGGGGTAAAACTGCCGGATGGTTTTTTTGTGGTTGAGCTTGAGCAGCACCGCCTGGTTCACCAGGTCATTGAAATAAAAATCCTCGTTCATACAGGTGAGGATGGCATCATAAATTTCGTTCGGGTCAGTAGTTTTGGTGAGATAGGCATTGGCGCCCATTTCCATCATTTTGCTCACCATCTGCTGGTCATCATACATGCTCAGCACCACAATTTTCAATTCATCGTACTCTTTTCGGATGAGTTGAAGGGCATTGATACCATCCAGCTCCGGCATTCGGATGTCTAAGAGCAAAAGGTCGGGTTTCCTGATGGTAAGTTTGTGCATCATATCCTTACCATCTTCCGCCTCCCACACTAATTTAAGGTGGGGCTTACCGCCTAAAGCCATTTTAATACCATCACGAAAAATTTTATGATCATCAGCGATGGCGAATTTGATTTGTGTGTCGGCAGACATTGGACAGATTTTTTAATGGGTTGCTGCAAGATACAGAAGCAGCCTTAACCTGCAAAGGATTGCGGCCTATTTATTCGTAATAATACGAGTTTTTTGAGGGGATACTACTTTTCGTAAAACTTACCGTAGTTGAAATTAATGATTCGGAATGAAGGAGATGGCAAAAAAGCTAACGAAGCTGATGCAAAACCATGGCATCGTAAAAGCGCAATAGCTCTTCGGGTAATTGCACGAATGAGCAGGTAAAAACAAGGCCCTGATAATTGGTGAGGTTTGCGCTTGTGCAGGTTTTACCGGAAGCTATTTTTGTGATGTGCAGGTTTTTGACATTGGCCGGCAACTTTATCCTGATGAAAACCATAAAAGCCTGATCCAATTATCCTGATGACCTGGTTGCTTTTTGCTGAAATGATGGAGCGGCTGATGTCAAAAACGGGTACGATTGAGGTCCCGTTTTTAAAATCCACTATAAGAAAATTTATTAGCAATGAGCCGTATTCAGCAAACCATGTGGCGGAATTGCATTTTTCATTTCATTTAAAAAACAAATTAAAACTGAAAAGATAAGTAAACTAAAAAATTGCGTGGTAGTGTATTGGTTCTGAAAACACTTCGGGAAAAATCTGAAACCTGGTACTGAAAATATTCCTGTGTATTTGTAATGTTGCTGGCAATGAGCCTTACTTCTGTGTTTTTTTTGTCAGGTTTAAAAGAAAAATTATAGTTTAAAAACAAATTGCCTTTACCCGAATTAATATTGGGGAGAAAATAATCACCGGTAACAAACATCTTCATCATTTTATTGGGCACAAAAATAACTTTAGCATTACTAACATTACTCAGATTTGATATTAAATCGCCAAAGTCGCTTTTGCTGCTTTCTATCACCTGTTAAGCTGCTTGCGAATATTGTAGTAAAACCGCTCTAAAAGGCGGATATTCTCAGTTACAATATCCGCTTGGGCAAAAAGTCCGTATTGATATTGTAATGCCTTGCCATAATTAGTTGTCAAACCTTTTACCAGAATCACTTTAGCCAGATAACCACTGTCGGTTGGTGTTGGGCTAATGAACTCTATTTTACCCGTTACTGAACCAAACTGTTCATGCGGATATGCCTGAAACTTCAATAGCACTTCTTGTCCGGCAGTCACCCTGCCAAAATTGTATTGTGGTATCAGTATTTCTGCAAAATACTGTGCACTGTCAGATTGAACATAAAACAATAGTTGCCCGTTTTTAATCAATTGGTTTTGTTCATAAAAACCACTCATCTGTACAGCGCCGTCAATAGGCGCTTTTAGTATATATTTAAACTCCCACTGTTCTAACTGGCTAATTAATGATTGCAGGGCCTGCATAAATGTATTTTTTTGAACAGTAATTTGGTTTTCTAATTCTGCAATTTCTTTACGCTTATCATTTTGCTGGCTTTCATTTGTTACAATAGCGCTCCTGATTTGCGGAAGACTTAATTGCTTTGCAATCAGTTTGCTTTGTTCATTTCGGTAATCCAATGCTGAAATTACTTTGTCTTTTGCTAAAGATTCATTAGCCTCAAATGTTTTTTTGGATAAAGCAACATCTTTTTCCAGGAGTAATTTCTGTTCATTAAGAATAACGTGCAGGCGTTGCATATTGTTAAGGTCTGTTTGCAGCATTGACCGCTTGCGCAGGTAAAAACCATTACTAATAAAATCCCGGAAGCTGATAAAGCTTTGCATAAATGTTTGAAACGGTTGCTGTAACTCCCCAAGATTTTTTAAATATTGCTGATTGGCATAGTCCGGAAAGTAATCTGCAATTCGGTCAGTATTATTTTGAGTAAGCTGCACTAATATTGAATCTAATGTTGATTTAACTAATGCAACAGAACTGGAATTGGCAATACTCTCCATGTATGCAAGGGGGGTGCCTGCTTTAACCCTTTGTCCATTTTGTGCCACTAACTGTTGCAACTTACCTTCTGACCGTGCAACCACTTCTTTCGGCGCATTAATGCTTGTTAACCGGGCTTTACTTACAACAAGGTCTGGATACTGTATAAACCAGCACACAGTACCCATAAGAAACAGAATAATGAAAAATAATACAGTACCCCACCTTATAAAAAAATTGGGTTTACGGCTGATAAAGTCCTGTACCTCATCGCTTCTTAAATGAAACGATTCTGACAAACCGCTGATACTACCATTTTCATTTACTACTATTGGCATATTCTGCTATGTTTAATTTCCAAGTTCTAATTGATTTTTTACCAGCTCGTAGTAATAGCCTTTTTTAAAAGAAAGCTCTTCATGTGTTCCTTCTTCTGCAATTTCACCTTCATGCAGCACTATTATTTTATCGGCATTTTTTACCGTGCTTAACCGGTGTGCCACTACTACTACCGTTTTATTGGTAAAAAAGGATTGGAGGTTTTCCAAAATCACTTTTTCGTTATTGGCATCTAATGCGTTGGTAGCTTCATCAAAAAAGATGTATTCCGGGTTTTTGTAAACTGCTCTTGCAATAAGTATTCTTTGTTTCTGCCCCTGGCTGATACCTGTACCTTCTGCACCAATTTTTGTATTAAACCCTAGCGGAAGGCTTTCAATAAAAGTCAGGATATTGGCTACTTTGCATGCTTCTGTTAATTGCTCTCTGTTTATCTGTTCGCCGTGGAGTGCAATATTGCTGGCAATGGTATCATTAAAAATATAACCATCTTGCATTACACTACTGCATTGGTTACGCCAAAAACTGTGGCTGATGTAATTTATATTTGTTTCTCCAACTTTAATATCTCCTTTGTAGTGCCCGTAGAATTTCAGCAATAGTTTTAGTAGTGTAGTTTTGCCGCTACCGCTCATGCCTGCGATGGCGGTTACTTTATGTTGAGGAACAGTAAGATTAATATTGCTCAATACAGGTTCATTTCCTGCACCTGTATAAGTAAAGGAAATGTTGCTGAGTGTTATAGATTTGTCTGTTGGCAAATGCTGTTGCAGGTTACTTTCTTTGGGTTCTTCATTTTCCAATGAGTGAATTTCATTTAAGCGTTCTAAGGATAGTTTGGCATCCTGTGCCTGTTGCATAAAGCTGATGAGTTGTTCTACAGGGTTGTTCAATTGTCCAATAATGTATTGAATGGCCAGCATGGCTCCAAAGGTTAAATGACCTTCTATTACTGCTTTTGCAACAAAAAAGGTAATAATGATGTTTTTCCCTTCATTAATGAAAAATGCACCAGCCTGCTGGTATTGGCTGATTTGCAAGCCTTTAAAACTAAGTTTAAATAACGCTGCTTGTAAACGTTCCCATTCCCAGCGTTTGGGCTTTTCACAATTATTGAGGCGTATTTCCTGCATACCCTGCACTAATTGCATGGTAGCGGTATTTTCTTTGCTGGCAAGGCTGAAACGCTGCACGTCTAATTTCCTGCGGTATTTAAGAAAGGAACGAATCCATGAAAAGTATAAAATACTGCCTGTTAGAAACACAAAGAAAACAGTACTGTTATAGATAAGAAGTACTGCTGAAAAAATAAGCAGATTAATGACAGAGAATAATACACTTAATGAGCCTGTGGTTAAAAACTGCTGTATTCTGCTATGGTCTTCTATACGTTGTAAAGTATCACCAGTTTTCTTGGTGTCAAAATATGAAAGAGGTAACTGCATCAGTTGAATCCAGAAATCCGAAAGGATGGAAATATTAATACGGGTGCCAATATGCAGCAATAAATGGCTCCGTATAAATTCTGTAACAATACGGCCAGTAAACAGAAACAGTTGAGCAAAAAGAATAATATAGATGTATTGCAGGTTACGGGTATTGATTCCAACATCTGCAATACTCTGTGTAAGAAACGGAAATATCAGCTGAAGTACAGCAGCAATTACCAAACCCGCTGCCAATTGAAAAAAGTATCGTTTGTATTGGGTTACATATTGTAATAGAAAGCCCCAGCTTATGCCTGGCGCTTTGTTATCCTTTTGCTGGTAAAATTCCGGTGCAGGTTCTAATAACAAAGCAATACCCGGTACATCATCTGTTGTTTGCAGCCAGTGGTTGCAAAATTCATCTTGGGAATATTTAATAATGCCATGTGCAGGGTCGGCTACTTCAATTCTTTTAGTTGTTGAATTGGGTGTTACAACTACAAAATGGTTTTGGTTCCAGTGTACAATGCAGGGAAGGGGGGCTTCATTGATTAGTTTTGTAAAAGGTAACTCAACGCTTAGTGTTCTGAAGCCTAACTGCTCTGCAGCATTGGAAAGACCCAGTAAATTTACTCCCTCTAAACCTATTTTTGAAGCATTACGGATTTCATTGAATGAAACACTTCTGTTGAAATATTGTAGTATCATTGCGAGACATGCGGGACCGCAATCCGCAATTGACTTCTGTTTTATAAATTTAAGACACCTACTCATTGACTAACTTGCTTATTATATCAGAATTATAGATTTCTGAAGGGCCTGGCGCATTAGGGTTTATAAGTTTCCCCTTTTTGTTAAAAATTAAATAGCGTGGTACACTTGTTAATTTTAATGACTTAATCAACTTGCTTTCTTTTGTATTTGCCATTAGAAAGGAGCGGTCCTTATTACTAAGAAGCAATCTATGCTGACTATTTGTCCAAGACTTCAAATTATTATCAATGGATATGAAAATAAATACGATGTCTTCATTTGCATATTTTTCCCTTAACATTCTGCTTTGAGGCATTTCCGCAATACACGGCGCACACCAACTGGCCCAAAAATCAACATAAACTACTTTGCCATTATAGAGATTAATTAATGAGTCAAACTGAATTTCATTTTTGGTTACGTCAAGTAGTAAATCGGTCGAACTATATGTACTGTGTAATGCAGGAATTTCTGATGCTAAAAATTCAGATTTTAGCAGTTCACTGGTAGCTTCCTGAAGAAACTTTTGTTTTATTTCTTGAAATACCTCCGGCTGATAAACTTTTGATTTAGTCGCACAATAGAACATAAGGAAGTCTTTGTCAAAACTATTAAGTTGCGAAAGGTTCGCATTTAATAGTTGTTTGTAGTCTATATTGTCCTTATCAATAGGTTTATTGGTTTTTATTTTGGCGTAATCAATAGTAAGAGTGTTGTAAAATAGATAATTATGAAGCCATTTAGAATTGGGTAATAACTGCTTTTCAAATACTTCTATAAATGCTGTAGTTTGTTTTTTAAAAAGGTAATATGAACATAAGAACCCATACTGTCTTAGCTTGAGCAAGTTGTAAATTTCAGGGTTAATAATATTTGCAGTTTTCAAACTGTCCAAACAGGATATGCTATGCTGTAGCGCCTGCTCGGCCGTAGGCAATTTTTGAGCGCCCCTGTTCATAAGATTACCTAACTCTTTCACAAGCAAGTCATTTATTCCAATTCTGTTCCTATTAATTTGGTAATAAATATTGTTTGACAAATCGCCTTTACTTAAGCTGCTGCTATTTTTAACATATGGTTTATTATGCTTATCATAGCTAATGAATACCGTATCCCCTTTTTTAGCTTCATATTCATAATTATAGGATTGCAGGCCTATCTCTGAAATTGTAAAGTGCAACAACGGCGATGTAACGGCAGTTACGGAATCTCTTAAATGTAATTTTCCTAATTTCATTACCTCTGGGGTAATTGAGTAAGATGTATAGTAGTTTATCCAGGTTTCTTTAGCATAGTCGTTTTTTTCAAGAATAAATACAATACTGTTATCCGCTTTATTAGTTGAATTACTGCTACTATGTTTTTCTTGCAATGTGCAAGAGGTATAAGCAAAGAGAAAAAATATAAACATAATTTTCATTGTTATTCATTTTAAATGAGAGGCATGGTTTACATACCCCTCATTATTTTTAAAGGATTACTGGTTCCAGGGACAAGAGTCACAGCACCAGCGCATACCAGGGAAATATCTTTTTAGATCATTTACCTGATCGGGTGTTTGACCATCGCCATCTGTGTCGTTAACATGTACCCAACCACCCATTCCGGCCAGGTAAACTCCACAGCCACCCTTACCGGCGACTTTCTTTTGAGCATCTTTGCTCATGATGGTTACGCCTTGTAACCCTGCGATTGTTTTTAACATACGCTTTTGCTTTTGTTTGTTTAAAAATGATTGTTTATGTGTTGCTAGCTAACACCATGGTTGAATGGAAAGATTTATCATTTTTACAGCTCATTTCTTTCTCAAAGTGAATAATGTTTTCAATATGATATTGCAAATCTTCGGTTCTGTAAATAAGCGGAAACAACTTATTATTAATAAGCAACAACGGAGTTAAGATTAAACGTTGTTCAATGCACCACTCTGCATGATTTTGTAAATAACTTTGTTGCTTTTCAATTACTTCTTTTGGTAGTTTAAGTTTGTCAAATTTGTTTGTATCAGGATGAGTGTACCATTTTTCAATGGCTTCAATACCCTTATCGTTATTTTTTAGATACGTTTCCGTTAACCAACCTGCAATCATCGTTCTTGGGTCGTTCAGATTTTGGTACGGCACATAAAATACAATTCTTAATGAAATGTCATTTCGGGATTGGTTACGTAATTCGTTTAGTAACTTATGGGCTTTTTGACAGGCTTCGCATAGTGGATTCGTAATGAGTGTCATGCAAACAGGTGCATTTTTATTACCAATAATAATTTGCTGTTGATTACTAAGAGCAGTATCGTCAACAGGATTTTCACTTTTGTAAAACGGAAGAAACAAATGATAGTTTCTTTTGAAACTCAGCAGGTCAGTTTCTGTTTGTACTAGTTTCCTGCCTTTAGTGAAAATGCCTTTACAATAATACCAGCCTGTACATGTCAGGGAAAACAAGAAAAATAAGGAAATGATTTCGGTTGTAACGATTGCTGTTGGGTTGATTGTAAAAACAGCTATAATTCCCTGCAGCATTAATACACCAACAATACCCAAACAAAGCGGACACCATTTCTTTATTATAAAAGCCTGCTGGTAAACTGAGTAAAAAGAAAATGCTGCTGCGACAATACTGATAGCATAAAGCAAAGTATTTTCATTGTTCGAAAAAAGAAGTGACAGCAACTGAAATGAAAAATAAACTACCCCTACATCTGTAAGGCTTACATATTTGCTTATCCTTGCAGCATCAGACTGTAAAACATCATTACAACTGCTATGTTTTGAAATAGTACAAAATCTATTAAATAAGTTGCTCTTCAAGCCTGGCCCATGTGCATAGAGCAACACAGAAAAAGCAGCCCCTGCAAGCGTTAATAAATGAAAAAATGCAGCAGTAATTTCAGATGATTGGATTAATAAAAGAACTATTATGGAAACAACAGCTATGATCAGTATGAGAGAAATTAATACGTGCCCTTTTTTATTTGATTGTTTTTGCTGCTTGTCTATAGCTACAATTATTCCGGTGGAAAGAGCTGTTACTTCATTAAATGATAAAGTGAATGGCTCATCTTTTCCGTTGTAAATCTTGAAGGTTTTGTTTCCAATTGGAGAAACCAATACAAACTGTTCTACCTGCCTGCTTTTGATAAAAGCAATAAACGGTTCTGTTAATTGATTTAGAGATGCTGTATTAATTTGTGCTGCCTGATTAGGAATGTTAAAATCGTTTAAAGTGTCGGTAATGGAACTAAGAGCACCAACGTCTGGATGCGATAGAAATTGCTTTTGCAGGTCTGTCAGGCTAATGTTATAGTTAGCCTGTTTAAGCCATTTGTAAATTATGTTCAGTGTATTCTCGTGCATGGTTATTTTAAATTAGCCAATATTGTTCTATAAGCTGCTTGATGCACTACCGCCTGTTGCAGCGTTGGCTGCAGATATTACCGCAGCTTTACTTTGAGCAATGGCTTTGTGTGGCTGGAGTATGTACTGCAATTTATCAGCAAAAAAACATGTGTCGCTATGATTGTCAACAAAAATTTGTATGTGCCGCCATCGGGTTTACTATAACGATAATGTTTTTGCCAACAATTTTTTTACTGGTATTGTTAACCAGCCCTCTGTTATTTTTTCTTTGGGTCAACAAAGGCAAAATGTCCCGCAATTCGTAGCTACTGAATATCTTCAAAGAACTTATATCATTTTCGGCACAACTATCCATAAAAAAAGAGTTCTTGCTGCGCCGGGCTTTGATGCATCACTGTAAAACTCCAACAATCAAAAAAAACTTCCAAAGGTTTTTACCTGTTTCTTTTGGTGAAAATTCCGCTTAGCTCCCCGGTTTTTACCCCGGCAATTCAAAGAGTAATAAGTGTACAAATACACCCCAAACAACAACAGCAGAAAATACCGGCATTACCCTGCAAACAGCGCTGCAGTGCAAGCCGGCATTATTTCCGGGGCCTTTCCATTTGTTAGTAACGATGCAGTTTATGCTTCTAAATGGTGGCAAGCTACACACCTGCTCTATCTCTAAAAAAGGGAAAAACCTATTTTTTGAGGGGAAAAAACCGGAGCGGACATTTTCTTTATTTTAGACTTAAGCAAACATGCTCTTTATAACAGGCGTAAGCTGCATGATGTTATATATCTGCTGGATCATTAAATATTTACTCATATTAAAAGCCATTTCATGCAGAATAAAAACGAGGTAATTGCCACAATCTTCTTTTTTGTTTTTATCGTTTCGGTTATCGGCACAGCCCTCCTCATCATTTTTACCCTTTACCAGCGTAAATTCAGGTTTGCCCGGCAAATGGAAACTATAGAAGAGGAAAATCAAAAAAACCTCCTTTTATCACAATTGGAAATACAGGAACAAACCTTTCATTATATTTCGCAGGAAATACACGATCATATTGGCCAGCGCCTCACACTGGCCCGGCTCTATCTCAACAGCCGTAAGGAAACAGACCTTGTCACAGAAGAAGAATTAATTGAGCAGTCTGCCGAACTTATTGGTATTGCCATTAATGATTTAAAGTATCTTTCCCGCACGCTTACGGCCGACCTTATTAAAGACAATGGCCTTATAAAAGCTGTGGAACTGGAAGCAGAGAGATTGAATAAACTCAGCGGGTTAACCATACAGATAATAACAACCGGCAATACGGTTTTTATGAATGCCGCTTCAGAACTTATTATCTTCCGCATTGTGCAGGAAGCGCTTCAGAATATTATGAAACATGCCCAAGCCACAGAGGCATCTATTCACCTGGATTACAAGAAGGACCTGCTGGCCGTTACTATTACAGATAACGGAAAAGGGATGGAGATCAACAGCCTCACCAACCGGAATGGTCAGTCCGGTCTTAAAAACATGGAGCAGCGGGCGCTCATGCTCAATGGCCATTTTTCCATGAACTCAGAACCTTTAAAAGGCACAAAAATTTTACTGGAAACACCCATTATTCAACCCGGTAATACTCATACAATAGGAATACGGTAAAAGTAGCGCTGGTGGATGATCATATACTGCTGCGGGATGCATTGGCAGGGCTTATTGAAAAAATGCCGGGCTTCTCTGTTTCATTTACGGCTGATCATGGCCGGCAGATGATTGAAAAATTGCAACAGCATGAAATACCCCTGGTGGTGATACTGGATATCAGCATGCCGGAAATGAATGGTTACGAAACGGCGGCCTGGCTCAAAGAAAACCATCCGGATATTCTGATCCTTATCCTCACCATGTTTGATGCGGAAATGCCGCTGATACGCCTGCTGCAGGAAGGAGTGAAAGGCTTTTTGAGAAAAGATATCCATCCGGATGAATTGAGACATGCCCTGAACTCATTGCTTCAGGAGGGTTATTATTATCCTGTACAAACTGTGGGCAGGATTGTAAACCTGTTCCATCAAAACGGGGGCAGCAAATCCCGTTACGAAACAAAGGCCCTTTCAGCGCCGGATATTGAGTTCTTAAAACTGGCCTGTACTGATTTAAGCTATAAAGAAATAGCCCTGCAATTAAATATGAGCCCCAAAGTCATTGACAACCTGCGGGAAAACCTCTTTGCCCGGTTTAATGTAAAGAGCAGGGTGGGCCTGGCCATTTATGCTGTAAAAAATGGTATTGTGCAATTATAATAAACCCGTTTGTTTCAGTTAAAATTTCGGATAAAAATCGTTGCCCATTTTTAAAATTATTGTAAGTCGCTTTTTCTCTGGCTATTCCTTAAGTGTAAACACTTATTCACATTTTTTGCACAGGAATTACTACTTAGTGTTTTTTCCTGTAAAACCCCAGCTATATACTCTGTTTAATACGGTAATATTACGCATTTTTGAGCGTAATAATTCTCGTATATTTACCCCGCAAAAAAAAATATAAAATCATAACATTATACAAATCAATTATTTAAATACAAATAAAAAGGCAAAAAACATTTTCCTCTTATTGCCCGGTTCTTCAATTTGGCAAACATTAGCGTATTAATAAACTTCTAAAACCTACAACTATGCAGAAAGAATTACTTCAAAAATCACAGGTACAGGTATCTGAGATTGGAAAACATATCGGCTTTGAAGCCGGTGAAGAAATGGTAAAGCGTTTTTATGATAAACATCCTGAACAGGCATATAGTCATATAGTTGGCCGTGATATTATTGAGAAAATACTCGCTCAACCTGGCTGCGCTGGTATTGGGGTTTTACCTGCGTACAATGAAAATGGGACTCGTCAAGTTGTATTTGTAGGGTTAGACAATGCTGGCACCCCAATTTTAAAATATAATGTTGTAAATATTGCTGGTGCTCTTTCTGAAGAAGACGGCTTAGTTGCAGATAACTTCAAAACAACTGGCTGGAGTATATAATTTTAAAACTTATTCGTTTGAATTCTTATATTTGGCACAGATAAACCAAGTATTTGAAATTTATAGAAGATATCGCAAGATTTTCATTATTAGTACCTGTGTTTTTGTTATTCTTTATTAAGAAAAAGGATAAAAACTCACAGGTACTTTTTTATTTTTTTATTTTTGTTTTAGCACACCAAATAATTTATAACTCCTTGGTTAACAGAGGAATTAATTTAGCCAACCTTTTCAACTTATTTTATACCCCCGCTGAGTTTTTTTTTACTGCACTTTATTTAAAATTATCCCTTTATAATAAAAATTATAAGAAAACAATTGATTATCTAACTATAATATTCTTCTCCTCCTGGATTGTTTTTTTAATTATCTCAGGCTCTGAGCAAAATCTTTCTTACATAAGAGCATTTGCTTACTCTTTAATAATCTTTTTTTGTATAGCGTATTACTTCGAGCAAATGAATGATCCAAGAACAGTTTTTATTTATAGAGAAAGGGCGTTTTGGGCTGTCTCTGGATTTTTTCTTTTTGCCGCAGGCACTTTTTTTATTTTTCTTTATGATCAGTTTTCTACACATGTAGAAGGATTTCTTCAGCAATATGTTTATATACATGCCCTATTTTTTATTATTCGAAATCTTTTCTTTTCGGTATCCCTGTTTATTAATAGAAATAAACTAATAATGAAAAATGTATCATTGTCCCCATGATACTATTCAAATTAATATTGTAAACCATGTTTTTTCTGCAAGCTCCAGTCCTAAATGATACGACCTATGTAATCTACTTTGGTACATTCGGCATGTTGCTTCTTGCAGTTGCCCTCATTGTATTCGTGGTTTTCCACCAGCGTAAAGTCATCTACTACCAGCTTAAAATGCGAACCATGCAGGAGGAGCACCAGCAGATGATACTGTTAGCCACCCTTAACAGCCAGGAAGAAGAACGCCAGCGGCTGGCTGCCGATTTGCATGATGATGCCGGCCCCTTATTGGCCACTGTGCGGCTTTACCTCAATGAAAACTTAGTAAACCAGAACAAAGCCACCCAGCTCCAATCCATTTACAACGCCAGGCAAATTGTGGATGACACCATTCAGCTGATCCGTAATATTTCTCACAGCCTTATACCCCCCACGTTAAAAAATTTCGGGCTGGAGAGCGCCATGACAGATATTATCCGGAAAATAAATGCTACCGGCGCCATTACTGCCAGTTGCCGTTTTCATGAGTATAAAAAAAGACTCAAACTGGAACAGGAGCTTTCCGTTTTCAGGTTAATGCAGGAACTGGTAAATAATGTATTAAAACACAGCAGTTCCCGCTTTTTGCATGTAACACAAAATAAAACAGACGATCTTTTTTATGTACGCATCCACCACGACGGGGAGGGTTTAACACAATCAGAATATGAAAAAATGCGGGACACACCCGGCGGCCTGGGTTTAAAAAACATTCACAGCCGTATAATGCTGCTAAACGGGCGCATTTTTTTTGAAAAGGATTCCACTAACACCTACTACAAAATAACCCTTGAACTGCCGGTTGATTCTGTAATGTAATAGTATTTTTACTTTAACTTTACCAACAACTGTATCTACCTATATGTCACAAATAAAAGTTGCCATTGCAGACGACCACCAGATTTTCCGGAAAGGAGTCATTCTTTCCCTCAGGGCCTATCCCAATCTCAGGTTTGTTCAGGAAGCTGAAAACGGTGATGAATTACTGGCGGGCCTGGCAGAATCGCAACCGGATGTGATTCTTATGGATTTGCGTATGCCCGGTAAAGATGGTATTGAAACCACCAAGATCATCAGCAAACAATACCCCAATATTCATGTGCTGGTACTCACCATGTATGAAGATGAGCGTTTTGTTACGCATTTGATGGAGAATGGCGCCAATGGTTATTTATTAAAAAGTTCTGACCCTTCTGAAATTAAAAAAGCCATACTGGAAGTGTATTCAAAAGGTTACTACCTCAACAATTTTGTGAACCGCATCCTTTTAAAGAAATCACACACCAAACTCAAAAGCATTCCTTCCCTTAACAGCGAAATACAGATCAATGACAAAGAAAAACAGGTGATCCGTTTGCTCTGCATGGAATACACAGCACAGGAAATTGCCAAAGTAATGGAAATAAGCCCCCGCACAGTAGAAGCTGTTAAAGACCGGTTGATGGAACGCTTTGGGGTTAAAAATTCTGTTGGGCTGGTGTTTTTTGCAATGAAAAATTCGCTGATAGATTAAGCCCGTTCTTTAACAATAGGTGCGCTCTCAAGCGCATCTTTCAAATACAGTTTTAATTGTGCTGAAAGTAACGGGTTGATTTCCCCGAGCAGATCAAGATCACTCACCCCGAGGCTGTATGCTTTTTCAATTGCTTCTTTATTATTACCAAGTTCAATAATGGTATTTTCATCGCCTGTACGCCGGTCTTGTTCCAGGTCTTTAAAATCATCCAGTAAGAGGATGGGCCTTGCAATACTGTACCAGTAAGGGAGAAAATTTGAAACCCATTCATCGCTGATGTCCAGGTCAACTAATGTAAACAGGAAACTGTCGCTGCGTGCCAGCGCTTTATGGTTTTGTTCAAACTCAAAATATTGCGGCGTTTTACCTGAAACAAATGAAAAAAGATCAGCAGCCAGTTTCTGCTGTTTAATTTTCCCTTCCAATAAAATACTGCATTGGGTTATAAATTCTTCAGGACTAATCTCATTTGCTTCATATCGCTTTAGCCGGTCAAAACCTTCTTCCATCAATGTTACATGTGCATCGGCCAAAAGGGCTTCTTTGGCAATACCTTTCTTAAACATGATATCAAACCCGAGCGGAATAGTAAGATACCCAAAGCCTGCAGAGAGATATATCCTTTTGTTTTTCCAGAAAAGGTTGTTTTGCGGCACAGCCCTTTTATTGGCAAAGTAGTCTGCTATTTCACCATCAATGCCCCATCTGTCTTGCAGTATCCCGGATGTGATTACCATGTATCTTTTTTTGAGTTGTATCTGAATTTAATTCACCAATCATCCTGGTGCCTGTTGCTGAAATAGAATCGGCAATAGGTTTGAGCAGGTCAGGATGTGAAAGATAAAAATCGTAACTTTTCTGAAATTCCTCTTTTGATATTTTGTAATTCTTAAATATCTGCAGCATGGCCGCTTTGTTATGATCGGTTACTTTAAACCCTGTGTCTTTTGAAACACGTTCATTGTTTACCGCATCGGCAATCAGGATATCCGTTAAAACCAACTGCATTTTTTTAGGCGCTATAATATCTCCGGGAATGTCATTGCTTCCCCCGCAGGACCAGCAACCCACCATCAACACCAGCCAGCACAAGTTCCTCATTTTAATTCCTGTTTGTATTTGTTTGAATTGGTAATATCCAGTCTCGACAGTATTTCCAAAGCTCTGGATTTATCCTGTGGTGTTGCTTTTTTGAAAACACCAATCAGTTCATCTGCTTTACCCAGCATAAAAAACTGAACGATCATAAGGTTGGGATTGTCCCGGCTCAGGTTGTCGAGATAAACCAGGGCATTGAGTATTTCAGAACGGGCAGTGGTTTCATCTTCATACATCTTATCCATTCCCTTTCTGTAATATGTATAATACACATCATGGATAATGTTGTACCGGTTGTTCAGCAGGTTATCGGTTAACCAGTACCGGTTCCGGTCGCTGTCAATCAGCTTCCAGCCGGTTAATTTGCCTGATTCCGGAAAATTGCTTACAATGTTCAGTGCTTTTTGAAAATAGACATCTCCCCCTCTTTGAGAAAAAGAATCATAATCAAATCCAAGTATCAGATATACATAATAGGCAACAACAGCCGTGAGGTTGGAGGCCAGGGGATCGCTTCCGCTGATCCTGTTTTCATTAAACTCCAGGGGCTGGCTTTCAATATATTTAAACTGCACGGCTGCATCCTGGAAATTAATAATCGGCGAAACATAAGAAGACTGGTACACCGGCCGTGCCACCTGCACCGTTAATGTGCCTTCGAAAAAATTCAGATCGGGCATTTTGGTGAGGTTAATCAAAAACTGGCAGTTGATTTTTTCATTTGGCTGAAAATCATCATTCCCCCATTTGCGTTTATTAATAAAACTGGTGAGGGCAGCTTCCAGTGTGCGGAAGGTTTTCCGGTCAATTGTGGTGGGCAGTTGGTTATCCTGTATCCTCACCCTGCTGTTAATTTCCTGCGCCAAAACAAGCTGTGCAAAGAACATTACCGGTAATAATATCAAAATAATCTTACGCATTCATTACTGTTTTAATGGCATCAGCAATATCTGCTGCCACATCTTTTTTTGATTTCAGGGGATATTGTTTCATACTTCCGCTACGGGTAAAAATAGTAATCCTGTTTGTATCAACGCCAAAACCGGCGCCGCTGTTGTTTAGTGAATTGAGAACAATCATGTCTGCATTTTTGGAATTCAGCTTCTTTAACGCATATTCCTCTTCGTTATTTGTTTCCAGGGCAAACCCAACCAAGATTTGTTTGGATGTTTTTAAAGCGCCGAGAGATGCCAGGATGTCTTTTGTTTTCTTTAATTCTATGGTTAACGATGACTCATCCTTTTTTATTTTTTGAATTGCTTCGTTTACAGGGGTATAATCTGCCACAGCAGCAGACATAACAGCAATGTCTGAAGTGGTAAAATTTTCTGCTGATGCCTGGTACATTTCTTCTGCTGTTTGCACCTGTATCAGTTTTGAAATGCCTGCGGGAATGGGTTGAGAAGAAGGCCCCATGATCAAAACAACTTCCCCACCCCTGTTGCTCAGTTCTTCTGCAATGGCAATACCCATCTTGCCGGATGAATGATTGCCGATAAAGCGAACCGGATCAATCTTTTCATAAGTTGGTCCGGCAGTAATCATTATTTTTTTACCTGCAAAATCTTTCGGCTGCTGACTATTTAAAAAAAAATCGGAAATATGTTTCAGAATGGTTTCCGGCTCCGCCATTCTTCCTTCGCCCACTAAACCACTTGCAAGCTCACCACTTTCAACCGGAATAATTGTATTACCAAACGATATTAACCGTTTCAGGTTTTCTTTTGTTGATGGATGCTTCCACATGTCTTCATCCATTGCAGGTGCAATCATTACGGGGCAGGTAGCAGAAAGATATACAGCCAGCAGCAGGTTATCACACAAGCCATGGGCCATCTTTCCGAGTGTGTTACAACTGAGTGGTGCAATAATCATAAGATGGGCCCACCTGCCAAGGGCTGCATGATTGGCCCAACTGCTGTCATTGGCCAAATCCACCAGCGCTTCATTTTTTGAAAGAGTTGCCAGCACAAGTGGCGAAACAAAATCTTTTGCTGCAGGCGTCATTACCACTTTTACATGGGCGCCCTGCTTTACCAGCAAACGTACCAGTGTAATGGATTTATAGGCAGCAATACTGCCTGTGATACCCAGCAATATGTTTTTGTCCTTCAGCATACGGATGTAAAATAGTCAAAATCGGCAACACACAATTAAAGTAGGGGGCAAAGATATTAAACTTTGCCGCCCTCTCACACCACCGTATGTACTTGCGTGTACGGCGGT
>JAIEQM010000117.1 GCA_019747705.1 Chitinophagaceae bacterium
ATCTTCATAATGAGTTACTATACCAAATTCATCTTTCCCAGTTAAATAAAATGCAGCACTGCTCCAACGGTAATCTTTTCCTTATCGGTTGGTGTCTCCACCAACCGAAACAATTAATCTTCATAATGAGTTACTATACCAAATTCATCTTTCCCAGTTAAATAAAATGCAGCACTGCTCCAACGGTAATCTTCCGGTAACACTGTTAATTGCCATTTTTCCTGTACCGGGTTATGGTGGATATAGTCTAATTTTTGTAACAAAGCCTTCTTACTGGTAATGGCTATTGCAAGCGGATCTCTTTTCCAGAATTGGTAAGCCCTGTCTCTTTTTTCAGATTGATATTGCATGAGTAATTCAACATTCGTTTGCCTCAATTTTTTTTGAAACTGGTGAGCAGTGAATTTGGCAAAACTGCCTGCCGGGCTTTCTTTGCCGTTTAACCCCGTCATCATCCATAATAAATGAATATGATGGGGCATAATTACATATCCGTAAATCTTTATCAGCTCCTTTTCGGTTAAATATTTCCACGAATCAATGCAAATCATTTTAAATGTGTCATCTGCAAGCAGATGCCGGAAACCATGAATGGTATCAGTATAAAAATAACAGAGTTCTGTTTCCATTTGTCCCTGCCGGGCATGTTTAATATTCATATCATAAATTTATGAAAAAAGTGGCGGTGGCGGTTTCGGTTGGTGGAGACACCAACCGATAAAACAAATCTAGCTTTTTAAAGAACAGGCTGCCCCATGTGAGCAATCTATGTTTTCATTTGCAAAATGGTGCATCTTTTATGGCAGAACTGTCAAAATACATGGCAGTATCCAGCGGAAGCGCCTGCAGCAGCGCAAGCCCGGAGCTGAGTCATGTATTAAAAGCAATGGGGTTAACTGATGAAGAAATAAAAAGCTCTGTTCGTTTTAGCCTGGGAAGGTTTACAACAGAAGAAGAAATAAACTATACTATTAAACAAATAACTCATGTTCTTAAGCAATTGAAAAATCCTGGCTTATAAACCCGCTTCCGGGCCATTACAACTCTTAACAAGCAAAAAACCATTCCCGATTTCTGCCAATCATCTTAACTTTGCAACAGAATGTCAGTAATGTGCGAAATGGCATTTAAATTGATTAAAGCAAAATAAAAAAACAGTATATGATTTTTGTGAGCGATAAAGCCAAAGAAAAAGTTGCCGGTTTAAAAGAACAGGCCACTATTGGTGCCGATTATTTTTTGCGTGTATCAGTTGTGGGCGGCGGCTGCAGCGGATTGAGTTATAAACTTGATTTTGATAATGAAAACAAACCCACTGACCAGGTTTTTGAAGACAACGGTATAAAAGTGGTAACCGATATGAAAAGTTTTTTATATCTCTACAATACCACGCTTGACTTCAGCGATGGATTAAATGGCAAAGGGTTTTATTTTAATAACCCCAATGCATCCCGCACCTGCGGATGCGGTGAAAGCTTTGCTGTTTAATTCTTATTTCCGGTATTATTTTTTTCTGAACGCATTTAAACCACACTCCAGCCATTTTTGAAACTCTTGGGGATTGGGTGTATATGCTTTTGTTTTAGTCAGAGCTTTTTCATCCAAACTGACGATAGCGTATTGCGGCTGTGCCACTGCATTAAAATTTTCACTCTGGAAAGTAGCCCATTGATCTCCAACGGTAATAATTTGCTTATCTGTTCCTGTTTTAGTTTTAAATGTTTGCTGCTGAGCCGCAGGTAATACTTTTCGTTCATCTACATACAGGCTCACAACAATAAATTCATTTTGCATCAGCCGCAATACTTCAGGACTGGTCCACACATTTTCTTCCATGCGGCGGCAGTTTACACAGGCCCATCCTGTAAAATCAATAAGTAATGGTTTGTTTTCTTTTCTTGCAAGCGCCAGCGCTTTTTCATAATCTCTCAATGGCTCTAATGATTTTTCACAATTTACCGGATGGCTGTAGGCACTGTAACAAAGTGGAGGTGGAAATCCGCTGATTAAAGGTAACTGTGCCCATTTGGTATTGGTAACCCCGGGTGCTATATAAATGGTGAAGGCCGCAAACAAGGCTATAAAAGTCCACCGTGCACTACCAATTCTTACCTTTTTATCATCATGCGGAAATTTGATAAAGCCAAGTAAGTATAATACAATCAGTATTCCCACCAATACCCAAATACCAATAAAAATTTCCCTGGGTAATAATTTCCATTGCATCACCAAATCAGCATTGCTCAAAAATTTTACGGCCATGGCCAGTTCTAAAAAACCAAGAACTACTTTTACTGTATTCAACCATCCGCCACTTTTGGGTAATGATTGCAGCCAATTGGGGAACATGGCAAACAGTGCAAAAGGTAACGCCAGCCCCAAACCAAAACCACCCATTCCAAATGTCAGTTGCATCGCTCCTCCATCTTTGGTTAATGCGCCTGCCAGTAATGAACCAAGAATAGGACCCGTACAGGAGAAAGAAACAATGGCCAGCGTTAATGCCATAAAGAAAATGCCGATTACGCTGGAAACACCTGCTTTTGAATCAGCGCCACTGGCTAAATTACCCGGCAGTGTAATTTCAAAATAACCAAAAAAAGAAATGGCAAACACCACGAAGATGATAAAGAAAATAATGTTAAGCCACACATTGGTGGAAATATTATTGAGTATCTCCGGGTCTGTTTTATCCAGCAAATGAAATGGCAAACTCAACAATACATAAATGAGGAAAATAAAAAAGCCGTAAAGCATGGCATTGCGGATGCTTTTGCCTTTGCTTCCGCTGCGCTTGGTAAAAAATGAAACTGTTAAAGGAATGAGCGGAAACACACAGGGCGTGAGCAATGCTATAAACCCTCCCAGTAAACCTACTATGAAAATACCCCGGAGGCTCTTGCCTTCAGTTCCCTCATCACCACAATTTACCTGCGGGTTATTGATATCAATGCTTGCAATTTTTATTCTTGCTTTTTCTGATACACCTCCTTCCATTTTAACTTCAAACAAATGCTCAGCAGGAATAAATTCTTCTTTGGCCCCTGTTGCATAAACTAATTTACCTTTTAATATTTCAGGGATGCTTCCGGCAAACTGAATGCGTTGTGTAAACTCAACCTCTTTATCAGCAATAGAAACGATTTTGTTTTCAAAGGTGGGATCAGCAAAATCTTTTATAGCTGATGTGAAGATGATGGATGATTCCCTTTGAACAGCACTGTCTGTAAATTCAAACCGGATGCTGTCCAACCCTTCGGCTCCTTTGCTGAAGAGATATAAAAATTTGCCAGTTTGAATAATTCCTTTTGCCTTCAGTTCATAGGAATTGTCTCCTGTTCTTTTACTGGTGATTTTCCATTGCACCCATGATGAATCCTGTGCCTGCACGGCAAATACAAAAAAGGAAAGTAAAAAAAGTAAAACTGATTTTCTCATTGCATGCAACTTAAAAATCCCGTTGAAGAACGGGATTTTTTATTTTATAATTTAATGGAGAATTTGGCAACATCAGGAGGCAGGCATTGTTTATCATCACAAACCATAAAATCAATTTGGCCTGCAACGGCTGTTTTTACATTGTTTTTTATGGTGATTGTTTGCACAAACTCCACTTTATTGCTGTAAAACCGGGAGCGTGAGTTGGTGGCTTTATCAAACTGATCATATAACTTACCAATCTCTTTTGCCTTACCATTTAATACCACAAGCGGATTGGCTGTGAATTTTAATGTTGTGGGTAATGCAATGGCATCGGCACTTTGATTCTGGCTGTACAAATGCCATCCGGGCTGGATGGTTGCCACCATCCTGATCTCATATTTTTTATCAGCAATCTTTTTTGAAGTAAACTCCCATTTTACTTTGGTGCCGCTTTGAGCAAACACTGCAAGAGCCAAACAACTTACCAAAACACTGAATATAATCTTCTTCATGATTTTTCTTTTAAGAACAGAACAAAGTTAAGCACAAAATGATGCTGGCAATTGACATACAGCCGACTTATGCTGTAACTGCTGCATTGATTAACAAAGCATTCAGAATTTTTCTTCCGTCAGTGTTGCCGAGCAATGTGCTGGTGGCACGTTCAGGGTGCGGCATCATTCCAAAAACATTTCCTTCTTTATTGCAAATACCGGCAATGTTATGGATAGCGCCATTGGGGTTTGCTGCTGCCGTTTCATTACCCCGTTCATCACAATAACGGTAAATCACCTGGCCGTTTGCTTCCAATGCGTCCAATGCAGCTTCATCAGCAAAATACCTTCCCTCGCCATGTGCAATCGGAATTTTTAAGGCTGTGCCGCCAAGGCCGTTTAAATACACATTTTTACAAATGAATTTTTGATTGGCATTACGCAATAATGCACCGGGCAGTAGATGACTTTCACACAAAATCTGGAAACCGTTACACACCCCCAGCACTTTACCACCTTTATTGGCAAATGCAATTACACTTTCCATCATGGGGCTGAAACGGGCAATGGCGCCGCAACGTAAATAATCACCATAAGAAAAACCACCGGGCAGTACAATACAATCATCAGTGGTAAACATACTCAGGTCTTTATCCTTATGCCAAAGCATAATCACCTCCTGGTTCATATCATTTTGCAGGGCATCCTGCATATCTCTGTCGCAATTGCTGCCGGGGAAAACGACTACTCCAAATTTCATGTAATTGATATTGAGAAAGAGCAAAGGTAAAGGTTCAGCGTGGTATGGAAAAACGGTGTGAAAAGTTTATGAGCTGAAAGCAAATACTTCTCTGACAACCGTATAACAAGCTGCTAAAATACTACATGAATAAAACACACCCATCATTCAACACTAAAAATCATCCGGCAGAAAAAAATTGCCATCCGATCCATACAATACTCAGCCAAACAATAAATTCAAAAAATGCTTTTTTGCGGGGATAAAAATAAAATGCAGCAATAAAGATGCTCATGGGTACAGCTGCCAGTATAAAATGCCCCAAGCCAGCATTATTGTTGATAAAAGGAATAAACAAACCCACACCCAGGTACCAGAGCATCAGGTTCCAGCTCTTGCGAATATGCGCTACCATCCGTGAAGAATAATTGAGGCTTAATAACAAACCAATCAGCGCCGGAAATAACAACAAAGAAATACTTACCCAAAACGGCCAGTTGTATTGAACATCCGGCAGCCGCAAACGGTGTTTCGGAATAATGCTGTACACCTGTTTCCATTGATCCCACACAAAAAAATACACGAGCAAAAAATAAAAAGGCGTGAGTAAGCCCACAATGGTAACCAGCCACTCTGTTATTTGCACAGGTCTGAACAAGGCCAATGCAATAATGAGCAGCACAATTAAATAGACTGAAGGAAAATAAATGAAAGAACAGATACCAAAGCCGAAACCAATATTGAACAGGAGCCCTTTTGGTTTCTGATTATGATACAACCCGATCATAGAGGGAAGGATTGCCACCATAATGCTGTTAATGATTAATGCAGGTGATATTGTATTCCAGCCGGGGATGGTACTGGTAATTAATAAATAAGCAAAGCCAATTAAGTAGTTGGGCGATGGAAATAATTTGAGGTCATTAATGAGTCCGTTAAAGGTAACGGCCTGGGTAAACAGCAGAATGTAAGCAATAAGCGGATAAATAAATGGCGCCGCATTACCCGGCGCCTGTAACCATGTAAGAAACCGGATGTACAAAAAACCATCTGTTGCTGCCGCCTGCGGAATAACAGGCGCAAGAAAATAAGGCAGCTTGAGTAAGATGCCCAGGAACATGAGAACGAATAAATTAAGCGGGTTATTGCCGCTGAAAAAACGGATCACTTAATTGAATTGTGATGCAAACATTTTGAAAGAAAAGCAATTCACCAAATAATAATATTAACCTTACTGGTAACGTACCAGGGAAAACACATAATGATTGTTATGCACTGTTGGTATAATAATTTCATTATTGCTCACCTGTACGCCCAGGCGGTTGAGCATACGGTAATCCTGCTGCATGCCTTTGAGCAAGGGCATTTTTACCGTTTTAAGTTCGTCATTAATTTGCACAATGTTGAGCAGTGTTTTTGTTCGCAGCCATTCATTATAAAAAAAGAGCACAGCATCGGTTTTTTTGAAACTTACATAAGAAATTTCATCGGCAATACCTGATTGCTGAAGTTTTTGCAAAAAACTCACCGTTCCTGTTTGCCCTGCTTCACTCACATCGAGCATCACAATATTTTCAGAATTATACAAATGCTCACCGGGTCCGGCAGAAGTAAGACGTGTATTGGATCCCCCATACTGATTTTCCGGACCAAAAGTGCCATACGCAATACTGTTTTGCTGTGCTGCCTCTGAAAAATTAAGCGGTGTGTTAAACATATTCTTCCATCCATCAGGGAAAGGCCGTTGCCAGCGGTTAATATTTGTTTCCCTGGATGCAGTGTATAAACATTCAGCCACTACAATAAAACCACCTGCTGCTTTGGTTACCACATCTGAAATATAAAAATCATTAAATGCGATGTCACTACTCACCCTTTTGTTGGCCTTTTGTTTTTGTTCGTGTGTAAACTTATAGGCGGCTGTAATAACCGGTTGTGAACTTGCTCCTGTATGTATAACTGCATTGAAAAACCCATTAATGTTCCCTTTTTCCTCAGAAGATGCAAATGAAAAAACAGTACAGGTATTTTGTTTATTGTCAATAAAGAGGGCAACACGGTCAGGATAAAAATCAGTAATGGGTATGATTGTTTTGATGACATCATTGTTATCCATGGGCACTTCATAAAACGCAAGCTCTTTAATGTAACTGCCATCTTTTTTACGGCCCGCTATTACAAAATAAAAATTGCTGTTGTCTGCCACTCCAATGGTTTCAACCACTTCAGCAAGTTTTGAAGCAGGGATGGTAAATTTTTTCTTCTGTACTACTTCAGCTTTTACCGATACCTGCATTACATCAAACAAAAATTCATTTGCCTGTTCATCTTTATTGATACGTACCAGCATTAAACCCGAAGCATCCCTGCTTTTAATAAAATAAAAACCACCGGTGGTGTTCTTTGAAATTTTTAATGAATCCAGTATAACAGCAGGCGGCATTTCAATGACTGATGCATGCACCGGTATGGCTTTTGCCAGCATATACCTGCTGTTCTTTTCCTGCGCAAAAGCAATAACACCTTCCGGGGCAAGTGCAAAACCCAGCAATTTATCAGATGGTTTGCTAAATGAAAGCGGTACAGACCTCACCTCTTTCATCTCCGCATTGTAAAATGAAACAAAATGCCTGCTGCCGATTTGTTTGGAAATGGCATAGAGCCCGTTTGTTTTTCCGATAATTTCAAACTGGGAAAGTTTTTTATCAGGAAATGAAATATCAGCGTAGGAAATAGTTTGTGCAGATACTGGCGCTGCAATGAATAAAACTATACATACAGGCAAACATATTTTCATACAAAAGCAACAATTTGTAAATACAAAAAGTTTTGTTACCCGCAGCAGTGAGTAATAAAACTATCATTATTTATTGAGAAAATTAAAATTCAATTCTTGCAAAGCTGAACGCATTGCGGTAAACGACCGGCACAATCATTTCCCTGGCTCCCACCTGTTTTGCCATGCGTATCATAAACTCATAGCCTTTATCCAGGCTTTTTAACGGTGGTTGTTTTTTTACAGCGCCATCCGGGGAAAGGGATTGAGCATTAAGCATGACTGTGCGCCGCTCCCATTCATTATACAGGAACAATATTTCCGAACCGGAGTTCATGATCTGGTAAGAAATCATGTTATCCGAATTATCATCAAACTGAGATTTGTTTACCACATTATTCCATTGCATGTTCGCATCTTTATCCAGTGAAACAATCATGATATTATCAGCAAAAAACCGGGTTTGCTGATTGAGGCCCCAACCATTCATGCCCCATGGGCTGCCCCAGCCCCAGGAACCAAAACCACCACCCCAGCCCCAGTTATTCCAGGGGTTCCATCCCCAATAATTATTCCACGGGCTGCCCCACATCCATGGGTTATCCCAGCGGTTGAAATTGCTGCCACGGGAATTGGTATAAGAATTTTCGCCAGTAATAATTACTCCGCCATCTTTTTTTACAATGAAATGCTTGAGATAGTAATCATTAAACGCCAGCCTGGATGAATTATCACCCTTTGCTTTAGCACGAAACTCATCAGTAAATTCAATTGTTTTTTCAATATCCGGGCCGCTTAAATCTTTGTTGATGATGGAGACAAAAAGACCCTCAATATTTCCCCGTTTAGCATTGGAGTAAAGTGAGGATAAAATATAGCGCCCGTTTATGTTATCCACTTTAATGCGGAGTTCATCGAGAAAAACATTTTTTAATGTGAGGGGAAAATTCTTAATCGTGTCAGCATAGGTTTGCAATACATTCAGCCTGGCTTCACTAATGTACTCCCGCTGTCCCGGCCTTGTAACTTTGCTGAAAAGAAAATTACCATCGTTGTCTAAGTAAAAATCAGCAATGGATTCTTTATTATTTTCCAGGTTGTAATTAAAGCTTGCTTTGCGGACAGGTATAAGCGTATTACTCAGGAGCAGTGTTTGTATCTGAAAATCATCCCTCACCTTAATTTTCATTTTAAACACCATGATCTTTTTCTTATCATCGCTGGTAATAACAGAATACACTTTGTTATCACTCAGTCCTCCGATTTTAGTGGTATCAATTTCAGACGGTTCCCCTATCGGTTTACCGGCGGCATCAATTTTTACACCCATAAGGCGCACAATATTTTTTTTCTGAAACTGGTAAAACATAATCGTATTTTCAGGATTGCTGAAAAAGTCAACACTGATAATACGATCGGGTATAAAATCAAGATCAATTTTATCTTTCAGTTTCATCTCCGCATCATACACTGCGATGTAATGCTTGCTGCGTACATTTTTGTAAATCAGATACTGGTTATTGTATTTCCCCAGAATTTCAAACCGCATGTTGCGGATATCATTCCGGTCAGGCTCAGAATAAAAAATACGCTGGGCATTAGCAGAAACAGTTGAAAACAATAAGGCAAGAATCAATAATCCGGCTGCTTTCATGTGTTTATCTTTAGTTTTTAAATTTTTATCACTGCTTATTTTGCTTGTACGGGATAGTATGCCCATATTCATTCCAGGTTTGTATGCTTTTGTTATTGGGCATTTCATAATCTTTATACTATTCGGTTTAAAGTTAACGATGTATGGAGAATTTTGTTGGAAAGATGCGGTTAAAATTTAATTTGCATAACTGAAATGAAAATAATATGACAACAGTTTGCATAACGGGCGGCACGGGTTTGATTGGACAAAAGCTGAGCCAAATGCTGGTATCCAAAGGATACAGGGTCATTATCCTCAGCAGAAACAGCAAAGCCGCTAATGGAGCAATCAGTTATGCAGCATGGAACCCCGATACAGGCGCCATTGACAATTCTGTGATCACAGCAAGCGACTATATTATTCACCTGGCGGGGGCCGGTGTTGCAGAAAAAAGGTGGACAAAAAAACGAAAGCAGGAAATTGTAAACAGCCGGGTGCTGAGCAGCGCCCTGCTGGTGAAAGCTTTGAAAGAAACGACCAATCATGTAAAAGCCGTGATCAGTTCTTCAGCAATTGGTTGGTATGGGCCGGATGCTGCAACAGCAAAACCCTTTGTTGAAACAGATGCTCCCTTTGATGACTTCCTGGGAACTACCTGCTTGCAATGGGAACAAAGTATTGAACCGGTTTCAGCATTGGGAATACGTTTGGTAAAGCTGCGTACAGGAATTGTATTGAGCAATGAAGGTGGTGCGTTGAAAGAATTTAAAAAACCATTGAAGTTTGGGCTGGCAACAATTTTAGGAAGCGGTAAACAAATGATCAGCTGGATTCATATTGATGATATCTGCAGGATGTATATGCATGCTATTGAAAACGAAATAATGAATGGTGTTTACAATGGCGTTGCTCCCAAACCAGTGAGCAATAAAGAGCTTACGCTGGCTTTAGCCAAAAAAATGCGGGGCAATGGTTTTATAACCGTTCCAGTTCCTGCATTTGCTTTAAAAATAGCATTGGGCGAAATGAGTATTGAAGTGCTGAAGAGCACAACAGTGAGCGCTTCAAAAATTCAAAATACAGGTTTTCAGTTTTTGTATCCTTCATTAGATGCAGCGCTCAATGAGCTTATTGCTTAATATCCAATGGTTTTCCATTCGCATCTTTTAGTACCGGTTTTTTTTGCACAGGTATTACCAGTTTTGGACTCAGTTCCGGGAGTTTTGCTTTTGATTTTGGGCTTGCAAACAAACTGGCTTCAACAAAATACCATTTCTTACCATCCGTTGATAACCCAATTAAGGTATTTTCAGAACTAAGCGAACCCATCATGGCTTCAATTTCAGTTGTTTGGGAAATGGTGCATTGCATTACACCTTTATGTTTTACAACAGCCGACGGATTGCCAATAAGGATCGACTTTACTTTGAGGCCAAACTGCTTCTGGTATTTTGCTGCACTGTCAGCTCCCTGTTTTATTTTTTGTTTGCTGCTGTCATCACTTACCAATGCCGGCCATGTATAGGCAGCGTATGTTTTAAAATCCATTGCCGCCAATGCCCTTGCCATTTTTAATGCTTCTGTTTTAATGATGGTGGATTGATTTTGTGCAGATACCATTGCAGAAACCAGCAGCAATAAAGGAAGAATGATTTTTTTCATGTGTTCATTTTTATTTTAAATTTTTGCCACAAAGTATAATCATTAAAAATTATCATCCCGGTTGGTGTAAAGGTGGGCTGCTGATTTTTTAATGATTATTTCATACTGATCAATTTTGAAATGATGCCATTGTACCCGGACGATGAAATAGAGCGGCGTCCCGCATGCTGCGGGATTTCACTGTGTTCAACAACACCGCTGCTATGAAAAACATCAGCCGGTATTATTTACAAATCCCTCTTTTTATAAATCCAGAAAACCAATACCCAGAATACGATTAGATAAAGAACCGAAAGCAACACATGCTCATTGATCATTGCCAATGTTTTGGCATACCCATCTTTATCCAGCCTGCCGAGAAAGCTTGGCACAGGAGTTAAACGGTCTGAAACTTCTGTTGGCAAAAATCTTCCAAGGTCTTTTGAATACTTGGTAAGAATACCCATTGCAATGTTTTCAAAAATAATTTTATAAAAAATAAAAACACCCAATGCAATAAAAGCACGGCGTATTAAGAGCCCGAGCAAAAAAGCAAAAGACAGTTGTGAGAATACCTGCAAGGCAAACAAGCCTGTGTAATTGAACAGCTTCCAGCTTTCTGCGTTGGTGGTTGGTGTATTCATAAAACCAATGACTAATGTTACTGCAAGGTATAAGGCCACTACCAGCAGAGAAATAATCACCACATTAAAAAACTTGGCAATTAAAAATTCATTGCGGCTCCAGCCATCAATAACATTTTGCCGGTTGGTTTTATACGTGTACTCATTGGTAATGAGCATGATAATTAAAATGGCCGGGATAAACACAAACAAAGAAGAGGAATAAGCAACTGTTCTGAATACTTCAGGAAATTCAAAAGGGTTGCCTACCAGCATTTTAATAATCTTTGCCCCCTGGGATTGATCTTTAGTTCGTTCATTATAAATAAAATAAAACAAACCATTGATACCGGGATATGAAAGCAGTGTTACGCCCATTATCCACCAGAAACCCGGGTAGTTTTTTATTTTAAGCCATTCAGTTCGTATTAAATGAAACATTGAAAACAGTTATTAAGTGAATACGTTATTTAGTTATTGGTGAGTTCAAAGAATTTTTCTTCCAGCCGCTTGCGTTTGAGCAACAAATGACTGAGTGTAATTCCTTTGTTGAAACAGTAGCTGTTGATTTCATCCAGCTTTGCGGTGTTTTTGTGCAAATACAATTGCACATACTGTTCAGTTGATACCATTTGTGTAACGCCTTTAAAATCTTTCAAAGCTTCTTTGAGTTTGGGAATATCTGTTGCACCAAGTTCAACAATATCTTCATCCACCAGCACATCATGTACAGCGCCGGATGTTACGAGTGTTCCCAGTTTTAAAATAGCCACATGTGTACAAACTTTTTCCACTTCATCCAGCAGATGACTGGCCATAATGATGGTATGGCCTTTTTTGCTCAGTTCAATAATCAACTCACGAATTTCCATAATGCCCACGGGATCCAAGCCATTGGTTGGTTCATCCAACACCAAAATAGAAGGCTCTCCAAGCAACGCTGCTGCAATAGCAAGACGCTGCTTCATTCCCAAACTAAAAGCGCTGAACCTGCTTTTTCTGCGTTCATACAATTTTACTTTTTGCAATACTGCTTCTATTGCTGCTTTATCACCCCGGCCACTGATGCTGCTGGTGATGTTTAAATTTCTTTCGGCTGATAAATAGTGATAGAAGTTGGGGGTTTCCAGTAAAGAGCCGATGCGTTTGCGTAAGGCAGGTGAAGCAGGCTCACCAAACCAGTTGTAAGAGCCGCTGTCTGCATTGAGCACATCAAGTATGATACTCAGCAAGGTTGTTTTACCACTTCCGTTGGGGCCAAGGATGCCGAATACTGAACCTTCCGGCACCTGGAAAGAAACACCTTTAAGCGCCTGTACTTTGCCGTAAGTTTTTTTAAGACCGGTAATGGTTAATATGCTCATAGATTTCATTTAAAAGAAACCTCACAGTATTCCGGGCTTTGTATCATTTGCCGCAAAAACTGTGAGGTTGATAGATTTAAGAATGCCAAGATATTCATTAAAGGTTTTTCATTTATCAATTTTCATCAGCGGTATATAAGGGATGATAAATGCTGGTAAATTCTCCAAGAACGGCAAAGCCATTTTTATCAAACCGGAGTTTGTGCAATTTTAAATCATCAACATCAGTTTGTAATACTTTGCGGTGATGCGGATTGAGTGTGCCTCCCGTTTCTCCCGGGGTTTTTGAAGCATCATATTGAAAATGCGGATCACAAATAGTGCCACGTGGATACATGATGCCAGGCACTGTACTGCCTCTTATATCCAAATCATCAGGATGTACAAGACCCAATGTGTGCCCGTACTCATGTGCGGCAGTGGTAGAAGTTTGCAATAAGTTATCTAATTTAAAATAACCTGTGTTGCTGCCCAACCCATCTGCAAAAGAAATATGCGTGGGTGAAAATTGTTCGATCCGGAAATAATTGTTTGCCGGATTGGTATTGTACCACACTTCTTCGGGCTCAATGTTTTGTTTGCAATAAGCTTCTATCTGAAACTGTACTGTCCATTGTTTGTTTTGCAGATGAATGGTTGCATTGGGTTCGTTCCAGTGCTGCTGAATGTCGAGAGCAATTTGCTGAGCCAATGCATCCGTTGCTTCGCTTCCGTAAAAAAAGAAGATGGAAGTGATGAGAAGCTGATTGTTTGAATGAAGTTGAACGGCGCCCATGTACTGTTATTACTTTGACAAAGTTTAAAGTTCGCTGTAAAACAGATACAGACTTTGAAAACGTTGCTAAAGTTGCAAAACCCTTAAAATGACAAAGAAATTTGTAAATTGCATGAAACCCGCAATATGAAACCCCAGGATATTTTAATTGCTAAACCCGCTACAAAAGATGAAGCTGACACGCTGAAGGCTTTTTTGAAAGCTTTAAAAATAAAATTTGAAGTAGCCGAATCCCCCTACAAAAAAGAATTTGTACAAAAAATCAAACGCAGCAGAGCTCAGGCAAAAAAAGGGAAAACGGTAAAAGTTATATTGGATGAAATATGGAAGTAGAATTTACTTTTGAAGCTCTTGCTGATTTAAAGCATTGGAAAAAGACAAACAATTCTGCCATTCTAAAACGCATTCGCTTACTTATTGAATCAATTAGTGAAACTCCGTTTGAAGGAACCGGTAAACCTGAACCGTTAAAATATAATTTAAAAGGGTGCTGGTCAAGACGCATTAACAAAGAACATAGAATTGTTTATGAAGTGATGGATAAGAAAATTATTATTCACTCTTTGCAGGGTCATTATCTGTAACCAAATTCTAAACTTTTTATTTCCAATAATCATACTGCATATATTTTGCCGTTTCATCTGCAGTTTCTTTCCCCAGCAATTTTGCTACTACGTGCAGACTCATATCAATACCTGCAGATACTCCTTCTGATGTGATGATGTTTCCGTTATCAGCAAAACGTGTTTTCTCTTTTACCGTAATGTTATCAGAAATTTTTCTGAGTGAATCAATCGCCAGGAAATGCGTTGTTGCTTCTTTACCTTCCAGCAATCCGGCTTTAGCTAAAATGAGCGAACCTGTACAAACACTCAACGTAAGTTGGGCATTGGCGCTTTGCTCCTGAATCCATTTCAATACAATGGGATTGTTCATTTCTCTTCTGCTACCGAAAGGTGTACCATCTGCATGAAAACCCCCACCACCGGGAATGACAATGATATCAGCTTTAGGTGCTTTCTCCAATGTATAAGTTGGCTTGATGGTGAGATGATTCCTGGCGTTGATGGTATCAAACTGTGCTGCGGTAAAAACTTCAAACGGAGGAACGCTTCTAGTTCGTAACCCTGCAACAGAAAACACTTCAAAGGGCCCGGCAAAGTCTAATACTTCTACTTCGTTAAAGATGAAGATGGCAACACGGTAAGACATGCAGTAAAATTAGGAAGATTGAAGTTAAAGGATGATGAAGGAAGAAGCACGCCCCGTCTGACGCCCTCGTCTGACGGGATCAGGCTTTCAACTTCAATAAATACTAAAGGTGCTCTAACAATTTGTAACATTTAATCAAAAAGGGTGATTTAAAAAGCTGTTCAAGAAAGAAACACGCCCTGTCTGACGGAATCAAATAGCTCAGAGTAACCCATCAATCAAATCATCCGGCAACCTTTTTTCAACTAATGTTGCAAAAGTTTGGATGTCATATTCACAAAACTCTTCAGCAAGTTTTTTGTTGCATAAACTTTTTATTCTGTTACCAGCATAAAAATGATAAGAAGAATATTTCCATAATGAGGCATGTGTTACCAACCCATGCCTCCAAGCATTCTGATGCAAGTAGTAAAAGCAGTTGATATAATAATTCCGGTTTCCTTTTACTTCTAACTCTTTCGCTTTTGTTTTTGGCCGAAAAACGGAGCCTGATCTGTTAGTCTGTGTATTAAAATAATGGGCGTAGGCACTTAACAATTTCCTGAATCCATTTGAGACGGAATCAAGCACTAAACCACCCTGCTTTACAGGCACACAATTTTCTTTAACTGAAAACATAAAGTGAAAATGGTTTGGGATCAAACACCAGGCGATGGTGTCAACATAAGAGTGGATATACAATTCGTATAGTTCAAGAAACTTTAAATAATCCTCATTTGCAAAAAATAATTGCTGTTGATTATTTCCCTGATTGTACACATGATAAACACTATGAGGCTGAAATTTCATCGGTAAAAGTTCTTATAATCGAATCCCCGTCAGACGAGGGCGTCAGACGGGGCGTTGTGCTTCTAACGTGTACATCAATTCCTCACCGGCTTACCACCCTTCAACAAACTCTGAATGCGCTCCAATGTTTTCTTCTCTCCACATAAACTTAAAAACGCTTCACGTTCTAAATCCAGTAAGTATTGTTCTGAAACCAAAGTAGGTTCACTCAAATCACCACCGCACATAACATAGGCCAATTTCTTTGCAACCGTTGCATCATGCGGTGTTGCATATCCTGCTGTTTGCATTCCGTTGATACCGGCAAGCAATGCACCCAGTGCAGAACGGCCGAGCACTTTAATATCGGTACGCTGAACCGGAGTAACATAACCACTGTCAAACAATTCAATCACACTTCTCTTTGCTTCAGAAATACGACGGCTTTGATTCATCACCACTTCATCCAATCCTTTGCGGAACACACCAATCTGAAAACCTTCCTGTGCAGAGGCAGCCACTTTTGCTGTAGCAATATTTAAGAAACGATTTTTCAATGTGATGGTCTCCGGTTCATCTTCATGCATTTCATCAGCAGCACGTAATACAAATTCTTTGGTGCCACCGCCGCCGGGAATTAATCCCACACCCAACTCCACTAAACCAATGTATGTTTCAGCAGCAGGCATACATTTATCTGCATGCAGGTTGATTTCACATCCACCGCCCAATGTTAATCCGTGCGGCGCTACCACTACCGGCACAGAAGAATAACGCAATCGCATGGTGGAGTTCTGGAACATACGAATGGCCATATCCAGTTCATCATACTCCTGCTCTACTGCAAACATAAATATCATACCCACATTGGCACCTGCGCTGAACTGTGCGCCATCATTGGCCACCACAAGACCTTTGTATTTTTCTTCAGCCAATGCAACAGATTTGTTCAAACCTTCCAGTACTTCTGCACCAATGCTGTTCATTTTGGTGTACCATTCCAAACCAATTACATCATCACCCAAATGATAGGTGCGGCAGGCTGCATTTTTCCAGATAATTTGGTTTTCAAAATTCTTCATCACAATGAAAGCAGCCCCCTCCTGGCCTCCCCCGAAGGGGGAGGTATAGCCACCGATTTTTGGAGAATAGCACAAACGTTTACCATTTTCAACCTTATAAAAAGAAGTGTTGCCTTTGGCAAGCATTTCATCTATCCATGGCGCAACAGTATAACCTGCGGCTTTTAATGCTTCAGTTTGCTTGGCTACACCCAGCACATCCCAGGTTTCAAAAGCGCCAATTTCCCAGCCAAAGCCTGCCATCATTGCATCATCAACACGATACAGCTCATCACTGATTTCAGGAATGCGGTGAGAAATGTAAGAGAACAAAGCGTAATGAAATGTTTTATAAAATTGTGCGGCTTTATCACTACCGCTGCAGAGCATTTTAATTCTTGTTTTTAAATCATCAATGGGTTTGGCTGCATCAACTGAACCAAATTTTGGTTTCTTTCTTGGTTCATACTCCATTGTAGCGAGATTCAAAGTATGAATCTCTTTCTCCCCTTTAGGGGATGGGGGCATCTTCTTAAAGAAACCCTGACCTGTTTTATCGCCCAGCCAATTATTATCAATCATTTTTTGCAACCATGCAGGAATGGTGAAGATGGCTTTTGCCTCATCATCCGGACAATTATCAGCCACACCTTTCGCCACTTTCACCAATGTATCCAATCCCACCACATCACCCGTTCTGAAAGTTGCAGACTTGGGCCGGCCGATGATGGGACCTGTTAATGCATCCACTTCATCCACCGTTAAATTCATTTTCTCCATCGTGTTCATAATGGCCATCATACCAAACACACCAATACGGTTGGCTATGAATGCAGGCGTGTCTTTACACAGCACGGTAGTTTTACCCAATATCAAATCACCATAGTTCATTAAGAAATCAACAATAGCAGGGTCTGTATATTTTGTTGGTATAATTTCAAGCAAACGCAAATAACGGGGTGGATTAAAAAAGTGTGTTCCGCAAAAATGTTTTTTGAAATCATCACTTCTTCCTTCGGCCATCATGTTGATGGGAATACCGGATGTGTTGGAAGTAATAAGCGTACCGGGCTTGCGGAATTTTTCTACCTGTTCAAATATTTGTTGTTTGATATCCAATCGTTCCACTACAACTTCAATCACCCAATCACAGGAAGCAATATCCTTCATGTTGTCTTCAAAATTTCCTGTGGTAATTTTTTTAATAACATCTTTTGTATATACAGGAGATGGATTGCTTTTAATGGCTGCGGCTAATGCATCATTTACAATCTTATTCTTTTCGGAGGGTTTTAAAGTTCCCCCTTCGGGGGCGGAGGGGGCTATATCCAGCAAAATTGTTTGAACACCCACGCCTGCAAAATGGCATGCAATTCTTGAACCCATAACACCACTACCGAGTACAGCAACTTTTTTAATTGTACGTTTCATATGACATTATTTTATACCCCTTTAGAGGATAGGGGGCAAATTAGTTAGTTATGCAACTATTTAAAATCGAAGATAGGATAAAATTAATTTTAGGAGAAAAGGATTCAAAAAACTTTCCTGTTAAGAAAAACTTAAGGGCTTTTTAAAATTAAACCCCGCTCAAAAAGCGGGGTCAGTGAAGTATAAATTCTTAACCCTAAAATAAAATGTTATGAACAAGATTACTTTCAGTAAAACAGCACAAATGCTTTTTGCATTTGGCATTGCCCTTGCGTTTCATGCTCTTATATGGATTATTGATTATATGGTTTATATCCATAAAGCATAAACACGCAATAATCATCAATTAACAGGGGCCCCGTTATTTATGATGCCATCAGGATTTACAAAATGTAATTTGCCATCCTTATCCTCCGCCATTAAAATCATGCCATTGCTTTCAATGCCACGCATTTTACGTGGTGCAAGATTGGCAACCACCACCACCTGTTTTCCAACTATCTCTTCGGGTTTGAAATGAAGTGCAATACCGCTTACAATAGTTCTTGTTTCAAAACCAAGGTCAACAGAAAGCTTCAATAACTTATCAGCTTTTTCTACTTTTTCTGCTGCGAGGATGGTTCCTACTTTCAAATCAATTTTTGCAAAATCATCGAACTGTATAGAGGGTTTAAGGTCTATGGTTGAGGGTTTAGGGTTTTTACCCTCCTCCTTTTGCCCTTCGCCTTCTGCCTTTTTCATTCCTGCTTTAAGTTTTTCAATTTGAAATTTAATTTCATCATCCTCAATCTTTCTGAACAATAATTCAGGCGCACGAAGTGCATAACCCACACCCAGCAACTTTATCTTACCAGCATTTTCCCAATCCAGCATCTTCTCCACTACTTTCATCATACCAATCATTTTCTTTGCCGTGTTTGGCAAAAATGGATTGATTAAAATCGCAAGATTGGCGCTTAGCTGCAAACACAAATGCATGGTATTATCAATGTTCTTTTGTGCAGCCTCCCTGCCCTCCAAAGGAGGGTTCTTAGAGTCTGAAAGTTCAGTTGCACTTGCAGGTATTAAAGCCCCTCCCTGGGAGGGGTTTGGGGAGGTCAATTGCCTGGCTACTATCCATGGCTCTTTCTTTTGCATGTATTGATTTCCTTTCCTGCTCAAGTCAATCACTTCAAACAATGCTTCACGAAACTTAAATTCTTCCAGTAAGTTTTCAACTTTCACTTTTGCATTGGCTATATCCGCAATCAATTCTTTATCGGTCTCATCCAATAATTCTTCATGCAGCTTCGGCACTTTGCCACCGCAGAGTTTGTGCATCAGCACCCATGTACGATTGATGAAGTTTCCAAAGATGCTCACCAGTTCACTATTCACCGCATCCTGAAAACCCTTCCACATAAACTCACTGTCTTTTGTTTCAGGAGCAATTTGTGTTAAGTAGTAACGCAACATATCTGCACACTGCACACCACCATTTTCTTTCTTCACAAAATCAGTAATATAATCACGCATGTCTAACTTCCAGTTACGGCTGGTACTCATTTTATCTCCTTCCAGGTTCAAAAACTCATTGGCCGGAACATTAGCAGGCAAGATATTGCCGTGCAATTTCAGCATCACAGGAAAGATGATGGCATGGAATACAATATTATCTTTCCCTACAAAGTGCACCAGCTTTGTATCCGCATCATACCAATATGGTTTCCAGTCTTTGTTATTATCAATAGCCCATTGTTTGGTGGCGCTGATGTAACCAATAGGTGCATCAAACCAAACATATAAAACCTTTCCCTTGCCTTCAGGCAAAGGCACTTCAATTCCCCAATCAAGGTCACGACTGATGGCTCTTGATTGCAAACCTCCTTCTATCCAACTCTTACATTGCCCTACCACATTTGCACGCCAGTCATCTTTATGTTCTTTCAAAATCCATTCACGTAAGAACGCTTCATGTTTTCCCAATGGCAAATACCAATGACTTGTTTTTTTCTTAACAGGCGCACTGCCACTTAATGTACTTACCGGATTGATTAATTCATCAGGACTTAATGTGCGTCCGCAGTTTTCACACTGGTCGCCAAAAGCACGGTCGCTGCCGCAATTAGGGCAAGTACCTTTTATATAACGGTCAGCCAGGAACGATTTTGCTTCTTCATCATAAAACTGTTCTGTTTCTTTTACTTCCAGTTCACCACGGTCATTTAAATAAGTAAAAAATTCCTGCGCTGTTTCATGATGAATGGGTTCACTGGTGCGGTGATATATATCAAAGCTCATGCCCAGGTCTTCAAAATCCTGTTTTATCGCTTCATGATACTTATCAATAATGGCACGTGGCGTAGTCCCCTCTTTGGCAGCCTGAATGGGAATAGCAGTGCCATGCTCATCACTTCCGCACACAAACACCACATCCCGTTTTCGTGCACGCAGATAACGCACATAAATATCCGCAGGTATATAAGCGCCCGCCAAATGGCCCACATGTTTTAAACCATTGGCATAAGGCAGTGCACTTGTAATTAAATATCGTTTGGGTTGATTCATTTTATTTTAATGTAACAGGCTTTTGAATTACTATTAAACTTCTGTTGCGTCGCACTCTTCGACATTCTTAATGCTATTCAGCCATAAGCTCATAACAAAGTCCACAAAATTAACCGAATCTGCTATTCGCTTTAAAAAATTACTATTTTCACAAAAGAAAAATGCATCCCGCAGAATTAAATATCTTAATTCAAGAATTGCTGTTTCAGGCTAAAGAATCTGAATGGCTGGAGTTTAAATTAAATAACAGTAACCCTTATCAAATAGGCGAATATATTTCTGCACTGGCAAACTCGGCAAGTTATCACAACAAAAACAACGCATATCTGCTTTTCGGTATTACTGATAATGGCAGCGTTGCAGGCACAGACTTCAAGCCGTCAATTGAAAAAGTAAAAGAACAGGAACTGCAAAACTGGATAGCAACCCAGTTAGAACCCAGAATTGATTTTTCTGTCTATGAGTTTAAATACTTCGATAAGGATTTGGTTTTATTTAAAATTGATTCAGCAATTAATACACCCGTTGAATTCAGGGGTGAAGCTTTTATCAGAATTGGGTCCTATAAAAAGAAACTAAAAGAACACCCTGAGAGAGAAAGAAAAATATGGACCAAAATTTCAAATTACACATTTGAAAAAGGCATTGCAGAAAGGGGCTTTGATGAAGATGAAATATTAAAACTTATTGATTACAGCGCTTATTTTGAACTTACAGAACAAAGTTTGCCAGCAAATAAAGAAACCATACTTGAGAAATTAATACAGGAAAAAATAATAACAGACTTAGGCCATAACTATAGCATCACTAATTTGGGAGCCATATTATTTGCAAAAAGTATTGATTATTTTGATTCCATATCCCGCAAAGCGATTCGGGTAATCTTTTATAAGGGAAATGACAAAACAAAAACGATTAAAGAGCAGGTGGGCAAAAAAGGATATGCTAATGGTTTTAACGGTCTTATCAGTTTTATTAACGACCATCTTCCTTCAAATGAAGAAATTGGCAAAGCATTCAGGCAGGAGTTAAAAATGTTCCCCCCATTAGCAGTAAGAGAGTTAGTAGTAAACGCAATCATTCATCAGGATTTCAGCATACAAGGTGCTTCGCCCATGATAGAAGTATATGACAACAGGATTGAAATTTCTAACCCGGGCAAGCCAATTATTCCAACACTTCGGTTTATTGACCACAACCCTGAAAGCAGAAATGAAATGCTGGCAAAATTCATGAGGCGGATGAATATTTGTGAAGAAAGAGGAAGCGCCATAGATAAAGTTGTTGCTCAATGCGAATTATTTCAATTGCCTGCTCCCGATTTTATTGAAGGCGACAATTATACCAAGGTTATTTTGTATGCCACCAAGTCATTAAGACAGATGGACAAGAATGACAAAATCCGTGCTTGTTATCAACATTGTGTTTTAAAATACATTTCAGGAAATTTTATGACCAATCAATCCCTGCGTGAGAGATTTGATATTGATGACTCTAACTATCCTGTTATTTCAAGAATAATTGCAGAAGCTAAGGAAGCTAAAATGATTAAAGATTATGATAGTGACAATAAAGCTCCAAGGTATTCAAAATACATCCCTTTTTGGGCTTAAAGTTTAATGTAACGGCAATGTAACCGAGCCTTTATTTAAAACTACAACTTATTGATATTCAACAGATATAATCTGATTTTAATGTATGTGCAACTTTATTTTTTAATCATGAACCGAAAGCATTTTGTATCCTCTCTTCTGCTTGCAGGAGCCGCTTTGCCGCTGAAAGCAGCAGCAAACGAAGAAGAACCCGAAACCGCCCCCATCCTTCCCCATTATATCAAAGAAGGCGATACAATCGCCATCACCTCTCCTGCGGGTTATACCACATTAAAAGAAATTCAACCCGCCATTGAGCAAATTGAAAGCTGGGGCTTTAAAGTAAAGATGGGTGATACCATTGGCAAAAGGGATTTTACATTCGGCGGTACGGATGAAGAGCGGTTAAAAGATTTTCAGCAATTGCTGGATGATACTAAAGTAAAAGCCATTCTTTGTGCAAGAGGCGGCTATGGTTTTGTACGTATTATTGACAAACTTGATTTTACAACATTCAAATCAAAACCCAAATGGCTGATTGGTTTTAGTGATATCACCGTTTTACATTCACACATTAACAGGAATACTCGTATTGCCACCATTCATTCCAAAATGTGCAACAGTTTTCCTGAAGACTGGAGTAAAGCAGAACCTATTCAAATTGAAACCATTCTTTCTATACGTGATGCTTTGAAAGGTGTGAAGATGAATTATACGGCAACAGCCAACAGCAACAACCGCAACGGAACCTCAACAGGTATTTTGGTGGGAGGTAATTTAAAAACCATTGAATCGCTCAGCGGCAGTAAAAGTGATTTACGAACTGCCGGTAAAATTTTATTTGTGGAAGATACGGGGGAATACCTCTACAGCATTGACCGTATGTTCTGGAATTTAAAACGCAGCGGTAAACTGGAGAAACTGGCAGGATTAATTGTTGGCGGTTTTAAACTCAAAAAAGATGAAGGTGAAAATGATACCGAGTTTGGAAAAACCCTGGAGCAAATTGTTCTTGAAAAAGTAAAAGAATACAAGTACCCTGTTTGTTTTGATTTTCCTGTGGGCCATCAAAAAAATAATTATGCGTTGAAATGCGGGGTGATGCATCAACTATCTGTAAAACAGGAAAGCACAACTCTCACAGAGATTGTTTAACTTTAAGGTAAATTCAGTTTATGATTACCGCCAAACAGGAGAAAAACAAAACAACAATTATCATTCCAAGAAGACTCCGCAAAAGAGAGCTTGAAAAAGCAATTGAATATTTTTCCTATATAACTATAAGCCCCAAAAAAGCAACTTCAAAAGCTAAGATTCAGCAACTGGCTGATGAGGTGAACGGGGCAGTTTGGGAGCATTTTAAAAAGCTTAAGCGTATTAAATGATTAGGTATAGGCGTTTAGGTCGCAGGATTAAACTGATTCAGCTACCTTGCGCCAATGGGAAACAAAAGGGTTAAATTCGTTGGTGTGAATTCAATTAAGTTCAATAGGCAGTTCAAGGATGATGACTCCTGTTATGAATATCTGGCATCCATAAAATGGGATACTGGCTATACGTGTAAGAAATGCAGTTGTGGTAAATATTGCAAAGGCAAGCGGCCTTATTCCAGACGTTGTATACGATGTTGCTATGATGAAAGTGCCACAGCCGGTACAATGTTTGACAAATGCAGGTTCCCGTTGTTAATTGCCTTTCCTATTGCTTTTAAAATAAGTACAAAGAAGAAAGGGATGTCATCGTTGGAATTATCTAAAGAGTTTGAATTGAGACAGAAAACCTGTTGGGAATTCAAATGGAAAATACAACAGGCGATGCAAAGCAGTAAGCAGTATAAATCAGGTGGAGAAGTACATGTGGATGAATTTTTTATTGGTGGCCCGGAAGAACAAAAGCGAGGCCGTAGCAAAGGGAAAAAGAAATTGGTTTTACTTGCATTAGAAAAGGTAAAAGATGGTGTGGGAAGGGCTTATGCCCAAATAATAGAAGATGCTTCCGCAGATACTTTTAAGCCTTTTTTTAAAAGCTATATTGATAAGGAGGCCAATGTGGTAACAGATGAATGGAAGGGATACACCCCATTAAAAAATGAATATTCAAAGTTGAAACAAATCCCTTCAAAAGAAGGAGACAACTTTCCAGACCTACATATACATATCATGAATCTGAAGGGTTGGTTAAGGGGAATACATCATCATTGCAATGAAGATAGGTTACAAGGGTATCTTGATGAGTACCATTTTAGATACAACAGAAGAAATGCAATGGATTCAATGTTTGATACGCTGATAAAAAGAATGGTGACTTATGAACCGAAACGGCTAAATCAATCTGCGACCTAAACGCCTATACCTAATAATTAATATGGCCTACTTAGGAAGTTATATAAAATCCACTTTGATGGAAATATTTAGCCTTGGTAAAATTGTGACAATTCGAGGTTCCAATACTGTTGAAATAAACAATGCAATAAATAATTATTTTAAGTCACACCAGGGCAAACGCATTAAAAATTAAGTGGCCTTGGTAAGGATGGAGGTCAGGTACTCATTGCTCCAGCCGGCTTTTTT
>JAIEQM010000174.1 GCA_019747705.1 Chitinophagaceae bacterium
CTTGCATCTGATCTTGGCTTTGGTTGTATAATATCAAAGATAACAAGCAGTTAGCGTTTTTGAGCAAGCCCTATTTAACCGCAGGCTTGATGAAGGCAAAGTAAACCTTACGTTTGATGCTGCTGATCTTCAAAAAGGAAATTACATTTTAATAATGCGGTGTAAAGAAGGAATATTGCAACGGCAAACAGCAATACAATAAATTACTGGCAGCAAAATTACAATTAGTGTTAACCAAATAACTGGTTGAGCAAACCTGCAAGCCGCACACCGGCTTTAAGCAGTTGCTGATTAACAATTCCAATATAGTCGTAGTTATAACGAAAGCCCAGTTTTTGTTCGGGTGGTGTAATGCCGTTGTATATACTGTCTGCCAGCTGATACGATTCAAAGAACCACTGCTCCATCGGTTGTTGCTGCCATGTTGCCCTGAGTTCTTTAGTTGTATGATTGATATAGGCTGCAAATTCTGTGTAACTGAGCTTTTGCTGTTCAATCAAACGATCGTCCCATACTGCATGAAGATTGGCGGGGTCATTAAACCATTGCACACGGATACGGTTGCCACCCAAATCTTCAGCACGGCTCACATGCATGGGCTGATGAATATCACCTGCAATATGTATGAGCATACGCAGACAAAACTGTTTACGTTCAGTCGTCAATTTTTTTTTCTTTAATTCACCAATTAAGAAATTGAGTTTGGTATAAGCATCAACAGCCGTATCCTGTTTGAGATAAGTTTCAAAAGCTGCATACTCCATTCCCATTTTAATGTTGATATAATGCCAGGGGTCTAAATATTTCATTGTACTGTCACTCTTAATAAAGTCGGCCCAGTTGCTGCTCATGGCAACGGATTCATTGCCGAGGATAGCTGCAATATTTTTTCTTGCTTTTTTGCTGAGATAGGAATCTGCAATTTCGCCAATAATACGATGACCGTTTGCACCCCAGCCAAATGAAGTGTTCACAACAAAGAAACCAATCAAAATAAAGAGTAAACTTTTACGCATAAAAAATAATTAGGATGCAAAAATAAGGGATGCACTATTGTTATGTAAATAGTAAGTTGATGTATATCCCACAAAGTTTACAAAAAAGCAATCTTAAAGTGTTTTGCTATTAAAATATAGCATTTTGTTTTATAAAAGCCCTGTAAGGGCGTAATGTCAGTAGAAAATAATAGAAGAAACCGTTCCAAAGTCCCATCGGGGCGACATGTTTTTAAAATTTATTACACATATCGCCCCGATGGGGATCTAATTATAGCAATATGATTTTTTCTACTGACATAGCGCACCTCTGGTGCTATAAAACAAAAACTTTTAATGGCACAACACGTTAATCTTTGTGTTCTCTCTGCTTTTGAGGGAAAAATGAAGCGACATTATACACTTAACTTACAAACATGTATTTCTCCTTTACTCTTTTCCCTCTTTCAACCTCTTAGCTACAAGCGAAGCAACCCCGCCTTCCACAGTTGCCCCACAGGTTTATTATCAAAAAACAATTCAAAATCATCCCAGCCGTTGGATTCATAACTATCCTTTAGCTGTTGCAACGTAAAAGGTTTTGCATGAACTGAAAGTTGCGGAAGCATATTCACCAGCCACTCTCCTTTTGCTTTATCAACCTGTATGGAAATGGTTTCTTTGTTTGTTGCGAAATTGAGTTGCAGCAGCTCCCAACTGTTTCCTTTTTTTGATTTTGTAATTACTTCTGTACTGAGCAATGTGTCAATGAAAATAATTTTTGTAGTGGGTTTATTGGCAGGCAATTCTTCTTCAGCAACAATGTTGAGAATATAATCAGGTGCAACAGTTGTTTTGGGCGCTTTCATTTCAAACCATTTGTGCAACGGGTCATCCAAACACAAAGCCTGCATGTAGTTGAAAAGTGATTTCTTTAACCCAAAGCTGAAACTGCCGTGGTCTGTTCCTGTTTCATCAATATGCTCCACATCATTATCAGCAAAAGTGATGGCTACTTCTTTTGCTTTTTTTACCTTGAAATGTTCAGGGTTCATTCCAACAGGACTGTGAGCCGTCATTGCAAACTGATGCCAGAAGGCAGATTGCAGCACACCTGTTTTAAACAGTTGCCGCACCATCTCCAATGAATCAATGGTTTCCTGTGCGGTTTGTGTGGGAAAACCATACATGAGATATGCATGCACCATGATACCTGCTTCTGTAAAATGTTTGTTTACTCTTGCTACCTGTGCAACAGTAACACCTTTTTGTATCAGCTCCAGTAATCTGTCACTTGCCACTTCCAACCCGCCGCTTACCGCAATACATCCACTTGCTTTGAGTAACAAACACAAATCACGGGTAAAACTTTTTTCGAAACGAATATTTGTCCACCAGCTAACTGTTAACTTTCGTTTGATGATTTCCAAAGCAAGCTCACGCATGAGTGCAGGCGGAGCAGCTTCATCAACAAAATGAAAACCATTGTTGCCTGTTTGTGCAATGATGGTTTCCATCCTGTCAACCAGCAGCTTTGCAGCAATGGGTTCATAGAGTTTGATATAATCTAATGAAATATCACAAAACGTACACTTGCCCCAATAACATCCATGGGCCATGGTGAGTTTGTTCCATCGTCCATCACTCCACAAACTGTGCATGGGGTTTACTACTTCAATGGCGGAGATATATTTATCAAGCAACAAATCACTGTAATCAGGAGTTCCTGTTTCTGTTTGCTTATAATCTTTGCAGGATGAATTGTTGATGTAAGCAACTTCATTGTTTTGCAAGAGAAACGTTCGTTTTAATTCTTCAACTTTAATTTCATGGTTGATGAATTTTACCAGTTGCTCCACCGGCGCTTCTCCATCATCCAAAGTAATAAAATCAAAAAACTCAAATACACGAATATCTTTTAATGAACGCAATTCTGTATTGGGGAATCCGCCACCCATGCACAGTTTGATTTGCGGGTGATGTTGTTTCAGCCATTGTGCACTTCTGAATGCTGCAAACAAATTGCCGGGAAATGGAACAGAGATGCAAACCAATTTTGGCTGAACTGTATCAATGTGTTGTTGCAAACATGTTAGCAACAAATCATCAACATAGCTTAACGGCTCCTGTAATTGTGCATAAAGTTCATTAAAGCTGTTGGCGCTTCGGCCCAAACGTTCTGCATAGCGGCTGAAACCAAAATGTTCATCAATGGTTTCTTTGATGAAGTCGCTTAAATCTTCAAGAAACAATGTAGCAATATGTTTGGCTTTATCCTGCAAGCCCATGGTACCGAAAGCCCAATGAAAATCAGTCAGCTCTTTAAAGCGGTCAGCTTCAGGCAATAAGTTTCTGGATGCTATCAAATGAGCAATCGTAGGATTTTTTCCCTGCAAAAACAAAACAGCATCATCAATACACTGCATGTATTTTTCTTTGAGTGCAAGTATTCGTTTTGCATTCAATGAAAAATCTTTGCGTTCATCCACTAATGAAAACAAATGTTGCAAACCGTTTCGGGAAAATAATTGAAGCGTTACTTCAATGCCCAAATCAGCCTGCGCTGCCGTAATGTTTTTTGTATTGAGAAAACCTTTGAGGTAAGCCGTTGCAGGATACGGTGTATTGAGTTGCGTAAACGGCGGGGTAAATAAAAAAACAGTTTTGCTCAAAAGAAAAGTTTAGACAGCAAAAGTATTGAAATTAAAATGCTGAAACTGTTTCCTGAAGAATTCTTACAGATGAAGTCAACCCCACTCTTTTAATAATTCGGCGGCTTCCTGTTTTACCATTTTATCTTCTGAAGTAGCATCGGGCAGTTTTATTGTTTGCCTCAGCAACTCAAGTGCTTTGGCTTTGTTTTTCATTTTTAAATACACTTTCGCCATTTCAAGATAATTCAATACAAAGCCTGGGCTTAGAGCTGCTGCTTTTTGATAAAAGTATAAACTGGAATCGTAGCTGGCTTTGGGCAACCCGCCATAAAACACCCTGAGCCCGGCTTTCTCAATAGCGCTTAAACTCGTTACTTCATAATGCCATTTGCCCAGCACATGCAATGCTTTAAAATTTTTGGGATTAAGTGCAATGGCACGATCCGCATAATTTTTAATTTCACGCACATACGCCACTTTTTCTTTACCGCTTTGCAAGAGGGCCATGCGGCCATAAGCAACTGCCATTACCATATTGGCATCTGAATCATTGGCATTGATTTTTAATGCACGCTCCGCATAAATTTTTGCTGCTTTGTAATAATCTGACTGGCTTTCTTTTGAAGCCTGCATTCTTCCAATGCGGCTGGCAAGTTCACTGCATTTTACCAGTGCATATAAATGATGGGGTTGCAGCTTTACAATTTCTTTAAATTTGGCATAGGCTTCCTGTTCTTTCATTTGTTTTTCCAAAGCATCAGCCTGTTTCACCATCTCTTCCACGTTTTGTGCAAACGAAATGGTGGCCATAAAAAAACTTAACAGCAGGAATAAGTGTTTCAGCATAAAGCATTAATACGTTTTTATCATGGTAATACCTGTCTTACCCTCAAACCCTTCAATGGGCGGCGAACCTTTGTAAATACTCAGCTCTACTTTTTGTATAACGCTGAAAGTGGTGTAAATGTTACTGCAAATGTTTTCTGCCACTGTTTCAAGCAGACTGCTGCGCTGCTGCATGTGCTGCTTCACTATCTCAAATAATGTTACATAATTAATGGTTTGTTCTAATTGCATAACAGGCGCTGAAGGTTCATACCACACACTCAGGCTTACTTCAAAAGGTCCGCCTGTTTTTTCTTCACCGGCGTATAGGCCATGATAGGCGTGAAACTTTAACTCTTTAAGATGTACTGCAATCATACAATGAAATTAAAAAGTCCTGTGGAGATGCAGGACTTTGATTTTTAAATTATGTTGGAATGGTTGGTGAAAACACCAACCATGGCTTTATTTTTTTACACAATTCCATGATGCGATAAATATCTTTCCGCATCCAATGCAGCCATGCAACCACTGCCTGCTGCTGTTACTGCCTGGCGATAAATTTTATCCTGCACATCACCGCCTGCAAACACACCTTCAATATTCGTTTTGGCTGTACCGGGAATGGTTTTGATATAACCTGCTTCATCCATATCAATCCATGGTTTGAAAATAGCGGAGTTGGGTTCATGACCAATGGCCACAAAAAATCCCTGCACAGGAATCACACTCTCCTCTCCTGTTTTGTTGTTCTTTACCTTCATACCATCCACTTTATTATCGCCAAGTATTTCAAGTGTCTCTGTATTCCAGTAAATTTTGATGTTGGGCGCTTTCATTACACGCTCCTGCATTACTTTACTGGCACGCATGGCATCTTTACGAATGAGCATGTGTACCGTTGTACAAAGTTTGCTTAAGTACAATGCTTCTTCTGCGGCTGTATCACCTGCTCCAACAATGGCAACTTCTTTTCCACGAAAGAAAAATCCGTCACACACAGCGCATGCACTTACACCATAACCATTCAAACGTTGTTCACTTTCAAGCCCCAGCCATTTAGCGCTGGCGCCGGTGCAAATAATAACACTATCTGCTTCAATTAATTTCTCTTCATCAATCCAAACTTTATGAACAGGGCCGGTAAAATCAACTTTTGTTGCTAATCCGTAACGGATATCAGCACCCATGCGTTTGGCCTGTTTTTCAAAATCAACCATCATCTCAGGCCCCTGCACACCATCAGCATAGCCGGGGTAGTTTTCTACTTCGGTGGTGATGGTTAATTGTCCGCCGGGTTGAATGCCCTGGTACAACACAGGTTTTAAATTGGCTCTTGATGCATAAATGGCCGCCGTATAACCTGCAGGGCCGCTTCCGATGATTAAACAATGTACTCTTTCTGCTTCCATAATAATTCTGAATATAGTAATCGTCAAAAATAAGGGACTGACAAATTGAATTTTGTCTTTTTACTTGTATAAAGCTTAGTTGTGGATAAAAAGCTATTTGGGAATGATAACTGTTTTAAACTGATTGGCATATCCTCCAAAATACCCCAATGCACCATTACTTATGTTGCCCAATATTTTTGTGGGTGATGAAAAGGGATTGCCGATACTCTGATAACTGTATTCCACCGTTCGCCAGAAATCATAAGTGGCTTTATCAATATTGCTGAATTTCACTGTAACCGTATCACCTTTTGCAAAAAAAGCAAAGTTGTTAAAATCAATATCACTGTTGCGGTCAACACCTTTATCTACATCCACAGTGTAAGTAGAATTGTTTACCAATGCATCATCAAACACAGAATTTAAACCGGGATTAAATGGCTCACTGTTTACTTTGGTAAAATAGCGGATGTAATTACCAAAGCCGGGCGGGTCAGTTACTCTTGCCCGTACAACCATGCGCTTGCTGGTATCAGGTGTATTGGGCGGACGCACAGACCACATGCTGTCAATCTTTTTTGTGAGTAAAGGAATGGTAGTGGTTGATGTATATTCTTTTCCCTGCCATACAATTCTTAATGTATAAGTTTTACCAAATTCACCGGTGATGATTGTAGTGGGTGATGAAGGGTCAGAGCTGTAAAAGCTGAATGCAACATTGGCGCCGGGAATGGTTACATCGTACCTGCGCAGTTTATGTGTTTTGGTACCATTGCTAATAAACACTTCTGCATCTTTCACCAAACTGCTGGCAATAACATCGGCTGATACTTTGGAAAAATAGTTGAGGCTTTTGGTGAGAATAACCAAAGGGGCATCATTGCTTTCAATGCTTGCATCCACAGTGAGCAGTGTTGCTGATTCTTTAAGTTTAAAATCAACTTTCTTTTCACAGGCGATGAAGAGGAACAACAAAGGCAATAATAGTTTGTGCATTTTCATGAATTGCAAATTTACGGAGAGTAAACCTGAAGTACTTGAATTGATGCTGCTGATTTAACAGAAGGTTATTGAAGAAGAAAAAGTGTTGCCACGGAAACACGGAAGGCACGGAAGAAGGATTGGCGCCACAGATGTACACTGATGAATACATGGGTCCACGAATTACACGAATTGCACGAAGAAAATGCATAGGAATGTATGAATATGAGTTAGAGACTATGACTTTAAAACCACTGCTGCTATGGAAACGGAACTATGAAACGAGCGTGGCAAAAACGCTCCCTCGTATGCACATAGTTTGTCACCAAAATGTATTCCTGTATTTGCATTCATCTGTGCAAATTCGTGTAATTCGTGGCCACCCCCATTTGTGGTGCAAATAAAAAACCGCCCCTTGTTAGAGGCGGTTGAATACTTAATACCCATTAACATTAATTTCCCAAATAGCTCTTCAGCGCATTGCTGAAACGGGCTTTTTGTAAGCGTTTAATCGCTCTTTCTTTTATTTGGCGGATACGTTCTTTTGTTAAGTCATACTTCTGACCAATTTGCTCAATGGTTACACCATTTTCACCATCCAGTCCAAAGTAAGCATTCACAATTTCAGCTTCACGGGGGCTGAGTGATTTTAACACCCGGCGAATTTCATTGCGGAGTGAATCTTTCATCACATCCTCATCCGTATCATCACTTCCTTCCAGCAAATCACCCATCGCCACATCTTCTGCTTCGTGCACGGGTGCATCCAGCGACGTATGACGGGTATTGCTCTGGAAAATGTTATTGATTTCTGTTTCGCTCATTTCCAGGATATCAGCAAGTTCTTCAGTTGAAGGCTCCCGCTCATGCTCCTGTTCAAAAGCCATGTAAGCTTTATTGGCTTTGTTGTAGGTACCAATTTTGTTTTGGGGCAAACGTACCAGGCGTCCCTGTTCGGCCAGAGCTTGTAAAATTGACTGGCGAATCCACCATACGGCGTAGGAAATGAATTTAAAGCCCTTTGTTTCATCGAAACGTTGAGCAGCCTTAATCAGGCCGAGATTTCCTTCGTTAATGAGGTCGCTCAGCGATAAACCCTGGTGCTGGTATTGTTTGGCCACAGAAACTACGAAACGGAGGTTGGATTGTACCAATTTGTCCAAAGCACGCTGGTCGCCCATTTTAATGCGCTGTGCCAGGGTGGTTTCTTCCTCCGGGGTGATCATAGGGATCTTGGAAATTTCCTGTAAATACTTTTCAACCGCTTGTGAATCACGGTTGGTAATTTGTGTTGCAATTTTTAGTTGCCTCATGATTTATTCTCCTGATTTTAATTTGAAATGTTGCTAAGACAGATAAATTTCACCGGATGTTGTCAAAAACTGGTTAATGTATCCTGTAAGTCTGTCTGCAAAGGTAAAACACGATTTCGGCTTTTCATAGCTTCTGACTATAAATAACCTTTTTTAAGCATTATTAAAACGTTTGCAGTGAAAACATAGCATCATGTTAACATTATGAAATGCAGAAAGTTGATGAATGAATAAATTTTTTTTGAATTCTTATAGATTATTTTTACAAAACCACAGTGCTTAACTGTTAAAAAGGAAAAATAGTTAAGGCTCTTAACAAAACTGAGCACTAAAGAAACCGGTATGAAATTAATTGATTACAGAAGTGATACCGTAACGCAACCAACTGCCGCCATGCATGAAGCCATGATGAATGCAAAACTGGGTGATGATGTGTTTGGCGAAGACCCCACTGTTAATGAACTGGAAACCAAAGCGGCTGCTCTATTTGATATGGAAGCCGCCCTGTTTTGCCCCAGCGGCACCATGACCAACCAGATTGGCATTAAAATGCATACCCAACCGGGCGATGAGGTGATCTGTGATTTTCTGAGCCATGTATATCAATATGAAGGAGGTGGTATTGCTTTTAATTCAGGGGCATCAGTGCGTTTATTAACCGGTAACAGGGGCCGTATTGAAGCAGCCCAGGTGAAGGATGCCATTAACCCTGATGATGCACATAAGCCCAGAACCAGCCTGGTGGTGCTTGAAAATACCAGCAACAGGGGTGGTGGTAGCTGTTATGAACTATCTGAAATTGAGCTGATTAAGAAGGTTTGTGCTGAAAATAAGTTGCAATTGCATTTGGATGGGGCGAGACTGTTTAATGCCCTGGTTTATAAAAACCAATCTGCCAAAGAATATGGCCGTTTGTTTGATTCTGTTTCGATCTGTTTAAGTAAAGGTTTGGGTTGCCCGGTGGGAAGTGTGTTGATTGGCCGCAAGGATGATATTAAGAAAGCCCGTCGTATCCGAAAAGTATTTGGAGGGGGAATGCGGCAGGCAGGTGTTTTGGCAGCGGCCGGTATTTATGCGCTGGATCATCATATTGAGCGTTTGGCGGAAGATCATACTCATGCAAAAGCAATAGAAGCAGCCCTCCTCTCCCATTCAAAAATAGAATCGGTATTGCCGGTTGAAACCAATATCATCATTTTTAATTTAAAGGAAGGTATGACTGCAGCAGAATTTGTTTTAAAGCTGAAGGAAAAAGGGGTACTGGCTTTTGCCACCGGTAAACAGAGCATACGTTTTGTAACGCACCTGGATATTTCAAAGGAAATGGTGGATGAAACGATTGAAATATTGAAAACTTTGTAACGCTTTCAAGTTATACCAATTTTAAATAGAATATAGCCCAATAAAAAAGGCGTTAAATTTTTGAAACGTATAATACCGCATAAAAGTAAGCTATGGACTAAATAATAATTGTAAGCGGTATTAATATTCTCTTTGAATTAAAAACTGCGCCAGTTGCCGCAAAGGTTCTTTTCGTTTGTTCATCACTGCAATTTCTTCCAGGTGATGCATAGCCTTTTCATAATATTCATTCTTGAGTTGCAGGGCCCATGCATCCACACCGGCATTTCTGAAAATGTTTAATACCTGTTCAACTTTGTCAGCAGGGCTGGATTGGAGCAACTGGTTCAGTTTTTCTTTTTCTGATGCAGGAGCTGTTTCCAGCGCATGAATCATTAAAAATGTTTTCTTGTTGGAGAGAATATCACCACCCACCTGCTTACCAAATTTGGATGGATCGCCAAATGCATCTAAATAATCATCCTGTATTTGAAATGCAATGCCCAGGTTTTTTCCAAATTCATATAAATGATCCTGATTGCCAACGCTGGCGCCACCCAGTATAGAGCCCAGCTTTAAACATGCGGCCAGCAATACTGAAGTTTTGAGGGTAATCATTTCCACGTACTCCTCCATACTGACTGTTTCTTTTTTTTCAAAATCCATATCCAGTTGCTGCCCTTCACAAACTTCCAGAGCCGTTTTATTAAACAGTGGTAATACTTTCTGCAGCGCATCCGGGTGCAATTTGCTTAAATAAACATAAGCCTGCACAAAAGTGGCATCGCCGGAAAGTAATGCAGTTGCTTCACCATATTTCATATGAACGGTTTCCATTCCACGCCTTAGTGGCGCTTTGTCCATAATATCATCATGAATGAGTGTGAAGTTGTGAAATAACTCAACCGCTGTTGCTGCCAGGTAAGTATCTTGTTTAATTTCATCAAACAATTCATTCCCCATCAGCACACAAACCGGGCGAACACGTTTTCCTCCGATACCCAAAATATATTGAGCAGGGTCATACAATGTTGCAGGCGAAATTGGAAAATGCCGGACGTTGAAATAATCTTCAAATTTTAGTAATAGCTGGTTGAATGAATTCATAATCCGATGTATGATGTAAGAAGTAAGATGTATGAAAGGTTTACGTTAATAACTAATGCCAGTTGTCATGAAGTTTCCAGAGTTTGGCTCCTGCTTTTTCTGAATGTAAGATGTAGCTGTCAAATTCACCGGAAGTGATATATTCACAATCTCTTGCAAACATCAGCCAGGATTTTGTTTCTTCCAGTGATCCATTTGCATCCACCAACTGCTTTTTGAAATTTGCAGGATAAATTCGTTTGCCCCAGCCTTCTGCAATATTTGCTGCTATTGAACGTGATGAGCGCCTTATCTGATCTGTAAGGCTGTATTTTTCATCTCCGGGAAACTGCTTTGAAATTTTAAACATTTCCATTGCCAGTTCATGAGCAATATTATACACATCCAAATCCGTAAATTTTTGAATAGGCATATATTTCGTATTTATGATTAACCTTTCCTACTTCATACCTCATACCTCATACCTCTTACCTCATACCTCATACCTCATACCTCTTACCTCATACCTCTTACCTCATACCTCTTACCTCATACCTCTTACCTCATACCTCATACTTCATACCTCATACCTCATACCTCATACCTCATACCTCTTACCTCTTACTTCCCACTTCCCACCTCCTGCCCCCCTACTTCCTGCTTTTTCTCTTCTTCTGCCCAAATTGTTTTGGACTGCTTTTTTTATTTTTTGGTGGCTTGATAAATGAACTGCCGCTCTCTCTCACTGTTGGTAAAGCATTCGGCACCACCAATTCATAATCCAACTGACGCTTCTCCAAATTAGCTGCCACCACTTTTATTTTTACTTTCTCTCCTATTCTGAATGTCTTGCCACTGCGCCTGCCCACCAAACAATAATCTTCTTCCATATAACGAAAATCATCCAGCTCACTCAGTGAAAATAAACTAACAAGTCCTTCGCATTTATGTTCAACTGTTTCCACCCAAAAACCAAAACTGGCAACACCGCTTACTACGCCATCAAATTCTTCACCCAGGTATTCACTCATGTATTCCACCTGTTTGTACTTATTGGCAGCACGTTCTGCTTCCATGGCGGCACGTTCCCGTTCGCTGCAATGCCTGCATTTTTGTTCCATTTTTTTATCTGCCTGCGGTTCCCCATCTAAGCACATTTGCAATATGCGGTGCACCATCACATCAGGATAGCGACGAATGGGCGATGTAAAATGACAGTAATGTTCAAAACCCAAACCATAGTGACCAATATTTTCAGCCGTATAAACTGCTTTGGCCATGGTGCGGATGCCCAATGTTTCCAGTACATGCTGTTCAGGTTTACCCTGCACATCCCGCAGCATCTGGTTAAACGATTCTGCAATTTTTTGCGGTGATGAAATATCAAAACCATGCCCGTATTTTTTGGCGAATGATATAAACGGTAATAGTTTTTCTTCATCAGGCGTATCATGCACACGGTAGGGAAAAGGAACCGGCTTGTCTTTGATGTGAATACTGCCAATATATATGGCCACATGTTTATTGGCCAGCAGCATAAACTCTTCAATTAACTGATGCGACTCTTTGCTTTCTTTTACGGTAATGCCAACGGGCTTTTTGTTTTCATCCAAAACAAAGCGAACTTCGGACGAAGAAAAATTGATCGCTCCTTTTTTAAAACGGTCTTTACGGAGTTTTTGCGCCAGTTTATTCAGCAGGAGTATCTCATCTTTATGCAAACCTTCTTCCGCTTCAATAATGGTTTGCACTTCTTCATAAGTATAACGGTGATTGGAATGAATGATCGTTCTTCCCAGCCACACATCTTTTACTTCGCCTTTCAATGTCATTTTAAACACGGCAGAAAACGTGTATTTATCTTCATGCGGGCGAAGCGAACACAGTTCATTGGAAATTTTTTCCGGCAACATGGGATTCACACGGTCAGGTAAATAAACGGAAGTAGCCCGGTCATAAGCTTCTTCATCCAATACGGTTCCTGTTTCCACAAAATGGCTTACATCAGCAATATGAACACCAATTTCATACAGATCATTCCCAATTGATTTGATGGAAAGCGCATCATCAAAATCTTTTGCATCCACAGGGTCAATGGTAAAGGTGAGTGTGCCCCGAAAATCTTTTCGTTTGAGTTCTTCTGCTTTGGCAATGGTATCCGGCATACGTGCTGCTTCTTCCATTGCTTCCTCACTAAAGCTCAGTGAAAAACCTCCCTGCAGCAACAATTGCTTCATGGCCAGGTCGTTTGTATTTTCACCTTTGATTACTTCCAGCACTTCACCTTCCGGCAGGCGTTTATCCTTATTCCATTCAATTAATTTCACCACTACTTTATCATTATTTGCAGCGCCATTTGTTTTATCTGCGGCAATATGAATATCCGGCATGGGCCGGTCGCTTTCAGGAATAAAATAAATATTGTGTTTCTGAAATTGCAAACGGCCGATGAACTCCACCTGTTTGCGTTCGATAACTTTGATGATGGTTCCTTCATTGCGGCCATTATTCGCCTGTTTGGTAATATGCACTTCCACCGTATCACCATTAAGGGCGGTGTTGAGATGATGCGGACGCACCAGTACATCCTTCTGCATATCTGCAATGGTAACAAAGGCCATTCCGCTCCTTGTAATTTCAACTGTTCCTTTAAGGCTGCTGTGTTTTACCGCCGGGTGTTTTTTCTTCTTGTCGGTTTTCTTTTTACTCATGTATTATTTTCTTCTTTATAAAAATTTTGTATAAATGAACTTACTGCCTGTTTGAATTTTATTTCTTCATCAAATAAAATTTTATGCTGTATGGGCAGTACAAACAGCGGTACATCTGCAAGTTCTGTATGAAACTTCATTAAACGCACAGCATCTTTTTCTGTGGTGATGATGATTTTGTGCGGGGCATTAATCTTGTCAAAGCGTTTTTTAATTTCATTCAAATCATCAATGGAAAAAATATGATGATCCCCAAACGACATTCTTTCATAGGTATACGTATTCTCCAGGATATAACGTTTGAGCGGTTCAATATTGGCAATACCCGTAACCAGCAGTACTTCTAAATTTTTATGCAAAGGGCTCGTTTGTCCGGTATTCAGAATATGCTGCGGCACACCGTACTCAATGGTACTGAAAAAAAGTTGCTGATGCGGTAAGGGCCTGATGTCTTTTGTAATTTTCTTTTTATGATCTTCCGTAAAACCGGGTTTGCACTTGGTGGCAATAATAATATCTGCACGCCGGCTGCTTCTTACTTCATCCCGTAAATCACCGGTGGGCAAATAAAAATCTTTGGTGTACAAATTGTTTACATCGGTTAATAAAATGGAAAAGCCCGGCTTTATAGCACGGTGCTGAAAACCATCATCCAGCAAAATTACCTGTGTATCCGGCCGGTCGTGCAGCAATTGCGGAATAGCTTCCACCCTGTTCTCCCCCACTGCCACTGCCACTTCAGGAAACTTGGAATGAAACTGCATGGGTTCATCACCAATTTCCAAAGCGCCTGTATTTTCATTGGCCAGTGCGTAGCCTTTTGTTTTGCGTTTATAACCACGGCTCAATATTGCCAGTTGATATTCCTCTTTAAGCAAACGGATTAAATATTCAATCATGGGTGATTTACCGGTACCACCCACACTTAAATTGCCAACACAAATAATGGGAATGTTAAATGATGCGGAAGAGAAAACTTTTTTATCATACAGTTGGTTGCGGAGCCAGATAGCGGCAGCATACAACAAAGCGAAAGGCAATAATAAGAACCTGATGGATTGAAAAGTAATATTAGCCAAATTCATAAATACGATGCGGCGTAACGCAATAACTTAAAGGTATATCAAATTGAGCGGAATCAGTGATTTTATTGATGGGTTCAAAATAACTGAACCCCACTTTAATCACATCTTTTCTGCATTGCGAAAGTAATTTATCATAAAAACCTTTACCATAACCCACACGGTTGCCCGTTTCATCAAAAGCCAGTAACGGCGCCAGCACCAAATCAATTTGCTGCGGCTCAACAAGAGCACCATCCACAGGCTCCATGATACCCCATTTGTTTTTTTCAAATACCAAATCTTCTGTATGCAATATGTTTTCCAGTTGCAGGGTTTTAGCATTCACTCTTGGAATTACAAACTCCACACCCGGGTGCTGAAATTCCAAAAAATGAAGAATGGCATCGGTTGCAAATTCTTTTTTTTCCTCAAGCGCCAGGTAACTGTGTACAAATTGCAACTCAGGCAATACCAGTTTTTGAAACTGAATGAGCAGCAGGTCATCAAACCGGTTGCGTTCACCAACGGTGAGCTGCATCCGTTTTTCACTGTAGATTGTTCTGGCTTCCTGCTTGGTCAAATTGTTGCAGATTTATTTACAAAGATGGAGAATATGGTGGTTCCGTAATTCCTTTCTGCTTTAAATAACGGAAAATTTTTATAACTGTTACGGGGTGTATGTTCCAGCACAAACCATCCGTTTTCTTTAAGCATTTTTTTTTCTGCAATGCGTTTGGGCAATTCATCAATAGTACCTAAAGCATAGGGCGGACCTGCAAAAATAAAATCAAACTGTTCATTGCACTGGTCAATAAATTTAAATACATCCATCTTCATCAGTTGCACATCAATACCCAGTTTCTTTACCATCTGCTCAATAAAAGCGCTCATCTGTTTATCTTTCTCCACAATAGTTTGATGAGCAGCGCCACGGCTTGCCAGTTCATAGGTAATGCTTCCTGTGCCTCCAAATAAATCAAGCGTTTTAATTCCTTCCAGTTCAATATTGTTTTGTATGATGTTGAACAGCCCTTCTTTGGCAATGTCCGTTGTGGGCCTTGTATGCGGCATGTTTGCCGGTGGCTGAAAAAAACGTCCTCCAAATTTTCCGCTTATGATACGCATGTGAGAATACGGTCAATGAGTTGTTTGGTGTGATGGGGAATATCTGTTGTGTTATAAGGGTATTCAAACACAAGATCATTATTCAGCTCCAGATTGAGAATATACTGATGCAGTAAATTGTAAAGTGCGGAATTTTCTTCCACCATTCCCTGCAATACAACTTTCACTTCATCACCCATTTGAAACTGCTGTTTGCAATTGAGTATATGATACAGCACATCTTCCGGTGTTTCGTAATTCTTTTGCTGCAATACCTGCCACTTCCCTTTTTGCTGTGCATAAATTAAAACGGTACTGAACCAAACTTCAACAGTAATGATAGCATCTTCAGCAGCAGTTTGTTTCATAACAACGCTTTCATGATGCAGCCATTCTGCATTTTCAAAAAGCCGGTTGAACCCCACATAAGCTGATGAGGGCACATGGTATAAATTCAATGCTTCGCCTGCAGCATCCTGTAACAAAACCGTATTGTGCAGGTTACCAAGCATTAAATTACCCGGCAGGTATTCATAACCGCTTTGCAAAAGATGTTTCGGCATAAGTGTATTGTGCTGAGTATAATCAACAACCTGAACAGAGCGAAAACGATTGCCCAGCCACTCCTGCTGCTGCATTATTTCAGCAAGCAGCTCTTCATTTAAACTTGTTTTAATTTTATACAGCACCCATGTATTTACTTTTCTATCGTTTTTATTGTACAATACAAAACCGCAAAAAGAATTTCCGTTCTGCACCAGCAGATGCTGTTGAGAAAATTCAGCTTCATTGTTTTTAAAAAAATAAACGGGATGTAACAAGTTTGTTATTTAAAACCGCTGCAATAATAGGAAGAATAAAGCAGAGATAAATCACATAATTTAGCAGCAAATTTTTACGATTGGAAACTGCTTTACCGAAGAATAATTTACGGCTGGATATTACCAATAAACAAATCTTATCCATCTCATTGCCCATCAGCTTATCGCTGCTGGTTCCGTTTCTTAACTTCACCGCTAATAATTATTTCATCAGCGGCCTGGGCGAAGGTTTTTTAGGCACCGCCGGTATTACAGGTGTGTATTTCCTGGTAGTGGCCGTTGTGGGTAACGGGCTGAATAATGCCTTGCAATCACTTATTGCAAGGCGTGCCGGTGAAAACCGTGTGGATGAAATTGGTAAACTTTTTTCACAGGGTGTACGCATTGCCCTTATTATGGCGGCCACCGGTATCTTACTTACTTATTTTATCACACCCTTTATTTTTGATTCGGCACTCCAGTCAAAAAATGTGGATGCCAGCGCTATACAATTTTTGCAGATACGTGTTTGGGGTTTGCCATTCCTGTATTTGTTTCAGATGGGGAATGCATTTTTGGTGGGTACCAATAACAGCCGGTTCCTCATTATCGGAACATTTGTGGAAGCGGGCGCCAATATTTTTTTTGATTACAGTTTGATCAACGGTTATTACGGAATGCCCAAACTGGGTTTTAATGGTGCCGCTTATGCAAGTATCCTTGCAGAGTTTATTGGAATGGTTACAGTGTATGGGTTAATTGTTTTATTGAAACTGCACAGGCGTTTTCAATTGTTCTACCACCTGCGTTACAACAAACAGCTGAGTAATTTAATCCTGAATATTGCTGCACCGCTCATTGGTCAGTTTTCCATCAGCTTAATTACCTGGTTATTGTTTTATATTTTAATTGAACGTAATGGCAAGATTATTTTTCCTGCACAACCGGAGCGGGCATTGGCCATCAGCAATGTAATGCGGAATATTTTTTCACTCACAGGTGTGTTTGTGTGGGCTTTTGCCAGTACCACCAATGCCATGGTGAGCAATATCATCGGGCAGGGAAGAAAAAATGAAGTAATGAACCTCATAAAACGGATCATGTTTTTGAGTTTGAGCGCCACAACTGTAATGTTTTTACTGTTTAATTTGTTTGCAGGCGAGCTCCTCTCCTTCTTTCAGCTATCATCCGAATTTGTGAAAGCGGCTGTGCCTGCTTTGCGTATTGTAACAGTGGGTATGATGTTTATGAGTTTTTCCGTGGTGTGGCTCAATGCGGTTACAGGAACAGGTAATACCAGGGTGAACCTGCTGATTGAAGCGGTTACCATCACCGTTTATATTATTTATGTTTATTTAATCCTGGAAGTATTGCACCTGGATCTTGTATGGGCATGGGCTTCTGAAATCATTTACTGGATTTGTATTTTCACCATGTCGTTTCTTTATATGCAGAGCGGCAAATGGAAGAGCAAGATTATCTAAATCATTGCGGCTGCTTCTTCACCTGTAACTACGGCTCCTTCCATACTCGCCTGCAGTTCTGCAATATGTTCTCCTGCAAAATAGGTATTGATAAACGGTTTTTGCAGTACGGGCCGTATCCTGAACCACTGTCCCGGTCTGTAAATGGCATAAGAACCTTTTGAAAACTCATCATCGCCCCAGTAATAATTGAATTGCTTTTCAAGAAGCGGTTTGATATTTCCAAAAGCCGGCAGCAGGGCCTGCTGCATCAGCACCATTCTTCCGGTTTCATTTTGTTTGGAGATAACATCAGCTTTATCACCTGCGGCATAAGAAATTAAAACACCTTTTACTGATTTCTGGTCTTTACTGCCGTGATAAATAAAATGGGCTGTTGAATCTGTAACCATATCAAAACGTTCGTCTTTCCAGAAGCGGTTGCTGAACAGCATGAGGTTTTTATTAACCCTGCTGTATTGCAATTCATTAATGGCATCCATTTTGTCAACCGGTAATTTGGGCAACCATTCTATTGTTTTCATTGCCTGCGTGGGCGCAGAACAAATAATTTTATCAGCTTCAAAAACTTCACCATTGGTACAGGTAATTTTTACACGCCCGCCCTGTTCAATTTTTTGAACACGGTAATTGAGTTTTATCTTTTCCCTTCCAATTTTATCAGCAATGGCTTCAGCCAGTTTTCCATTGCCGCCAACAATTTTATAGGGCAGTTCCTTACGCTCTGCAACTGTTGTAAAGTGATGCAACGCTGTGTAAGCAGATACCTGGCGGATGCTTTCACCAAAATCAATACTGTCCACCAGGTTTTGTATATCAAGGTCACGGCCATCACAACCATTGTTTAATAAGTATCTCCACCAGTCCAGCTTATCCATTTCCAGCTGATCTTCCGGGCGCAGGTCTGCAAAATCCATTTTAAGTTTTGCAATTTTCTTTTGCCACTCGGGGCTCACTCCCCATTCATAAGGTTTAAAGTATTGATTTTTATAAAGCAGATGTGCCTGCAGTAAATTATCCTGCAGCAGCAAACCCAGCTCATCACACAAACTCAATATGCGTTTTTGTGCTTTTGAAATCCATTCACCCCCCAATTCCACATTGAGTTTTTCTTTTGCATCCATTGTATAAGTAAACACCCTGCCACCAACACGGTTCCTTGCTTCCAGCACCAGCACATCAATCCCTCTTTTGTGCAGTTGATATGCTGCCGCCAAGCCTGAAAAGCCGGCGCCAATAATGATGACTTTTGGTTTTTGCAAAACTGTAAATGATGAAAAACTTTCTGTAGCCAGTAAGAGACCTGCTGAAGTGAGCAAGCCCTCTTTTACAAATTGCCTGCGGGTTGTCATAAAACAAATTTTGGTGTAAGATGGCAATGAAACAAGTTTAAAAACATGATGAAGATCAGACAGTGAAATGAGATTATACAGTTGCCTGCAGATTCATTGATGAAACGCAGATGAAAAAGAAAAGTGAGGCAGAGGTGAATAAATTATACCATCGCCCCTTAAATCAACTCTTTTAATTGTTGCACCACCACATCCACTTCTTCTTTGGTATTGTATTTGGAAAACGAAAAACGTACCGGTATGCGGTTGGGGTCATTAGTAAATGCACGAATTACATGCAATCCCCTTCTTATATTTCAACAACAAAACGGTTTTGTAAGGGGTTTACTTTTTTTAATACTTCAAAATCGAATCCTGCATTGCTGATTCTTTTTTTCTGAAACATAAGTTGCGCCTTCCCTGTTTTTGTAACTCCGTTAATACCTGCCAATCCCTGAATCGTCCATTTTTTATTTTGTTTGCTCCGCCGGTGCCAGTTGTATTTCCCGATGGCGCCAGACGGGAAAATATACACACCAGCATTTTTAATAAAGTGATAACTGTGCGGATACTCAGTAACATTGGCAGCCCAATCATTAAGCAGGATTAACTCTGTTGCCGTTGACGGATCAATAATATAAAACTCATTGGCATCATTTGCTTTTACCTGTAACAGGGCCGCTACATGATAATTCCAGAATTGTTTTAAACCACCGATATGATTTTTAAGAAATGCCCCGCTGAACACCCAGCCTTTGTAATTGGGAATATGCCAGGCATCCAGTAAAAGACAAACAGCTTCGGCTCTTGCTTCGCAATTATTATGCACATCTTTCCATCTGAAAAGCGGACATTCTTTAAAAAATGAAAACAGGTACTCTGCTTCTTTTCTTGTAACAGAATGTTCCGTATTGGTTGCATCAGTGAGACTGTAATCAAATAAAGTGGGGAGTAACAGATCATCCATCTGTTTGAAGATAGTGAATTCATCCCGTAACATTTTTTCCTGAACTGCACTTCCGGGAAACATTGATGAACTTACCCGAAAGTTCAACCAAAAATTTATACTAATTTTTAATATCATATAGCCCGATACAAAAGCGTTAAAATTTTTAAACGTATACTACCGCACAAAAGTAAGCCATGGGCTAAATAATAATTGTAAGCGGTATTCATTGAGCAAACCTGCCAGCCTTACGCAGCCTCTAAGAAATGATCATTAACAATGCTGATGTAATCGTAATTATAAAGGCAGTCCAATTTTTGTTCAGATTTTTTAATGCCTTTATAAATTTTATCAGCCAGTTCATACGACTCAAAGACCCCATTCTTCCATTGGCAACTGTTAGCATACTTTTATTGTTGCCTGGGGTTATAACTGATAGGGGAATCATCTTTAATATGAATAAAAAATCACTCTTAACAAAAAACGATCCGGTTGCCGGACGGGACATCAAATAAGCTGCTTTAACTTCTCAATCACCACATCCACTTCTTCTTTGGTATTGTATTTGGAAAACGAAAAACGAACGGGTATGCGGTTGGGGTCATTATTAAATGCACGAATTACATGCGATCCCTGCATGGCGCCACTTGTACAGGCGCTGCCGCCACTGGCACAAATACCGGCCATATCCAAATTCATTAAAAGCATTTCACTTTTTTCTGATTTGGGAAAACTTACGTTGAGCACGGTATAGTTACTGTTGCCGGCAGCATCGCCATTAAAACTTACATCATCCAGTTTTTGCCGCAACTGCTCCATCATATAAAACTTCAAATCTTTGATAAAGGCTTTCTCTGTTTCAAAGTGTTCAGTTGCCAGTTCCAATGCTTTGGTAAAGCCAACTATGCCATACACATTCTCCGTACCGGCACGCATGTTGCGCTCCTGTCCGCCGCCATGTATGTAGGGTTTGATGTGAACATTTTCATTGATGTATAAAAGTCCGGCGCCTTTGGGTCCATGAAATTTATGTGCAGAGCCGGTGATGAAATGAACAGGTGTATTGCGTAAATCAAATTGAAAATGCCCCACTGTTTGCACGGTATCCGAATGGAAAATGGCATTATGTTTTACACACAGTTGGCCCACTGCATAAATATCAGTGATGTTGCCAATTTCATTGTTGGCATGCATCAGTGTGACCAATGTTTTTTCGGATGATGAAGCCAGCAGCTCTGCAAGATGATCCATATCAATATGACCATCGGGCAGAATATTTACATAGCTCACTTTGGCTTCATCCCGGTGATCTAAGTATTCAACCGTATGCAATGTGGCGTGATGTTCAATGGGTGATGTGATGATGTGTTTGCATTCCAAATCACGAACGGAACCGGTAATGGCAGTATTGCTGCTTTCAGTACCACCACTGGTAAAAAAGATTTCGGCAGGATGGGCGTTGAGAATTTTTGCAACCGTCTTTCTCGCATTTTCAATAGCCAAACGGGTTTCCCTTCCATAGCTGTAAATAGAAGAAGGGTTGCCAAACCTGTTTTGCAGGAAAGGGAGCATGGCATCCACCACCAGTGGGTCAATGGCAGTTGTGGCAGCATTATCAAAGTAAAGACGGTCCATCAGCAATGAATTTGTGGGCGCAAAGATAGAATAAATGGTGGTGTTTGAGATTTTTGGATTAAATGCTGGGGGTTTGAGTTTTAAATTAGAATTTGATTTGACTCACAAAAATTGTATAAGAAATTGGTTCAAATGTTGCCAAACTTCGCTTTTGGGACAGGATATCAAGTGCTATAGGGCGTTTTTGTTTCTCCAATCTTCAATTGTTCCTTTAATTGATGTTGAATTGTCTCCACCTTTTTGTCTATTCACTAATGGAGAAAAATAGACAGTGAATTCACCTGTTCCTTCTTTGCCTCCTATAAAAGTGATATTAAAGTACACCCCACGTTCATATTGTATCATTCCGTACCGCTTACTTTCTTTTGTTGTCATTGGATAGTTTGTTTTATAACCATTTGGAATAATGAAGTCGTCAAATTTTGCATAGAATATCTTTTCACCTTTAGTTGAGACGGTTTCAATAAACTGTGATGAATAGGTATTTTCATTTCTAAAAACTCCAACTTTAACAAGTTCGGGAATTAGTAAATCGTTGGTTATGCATTCGCCAGCAATAACTATATCAAGTCCGGTAGATGCGTCACCTTGATTGGTTACTATCCATTCATACGTTTCTTTCTCTCCGCTTTTTACATCAACTATACCTACACTTGCAAGCATACGAAACTTTGTCAACCCTAACTCTGTGGCCTTCTTATCTTTCTTAGCAAAATTTAATTTTATCTCTTTAGTTAGCTTTTCTTTATTCAAATATTCATAGCCTGTCAACAATTTTGAAGAGTCTAAGTTTATTAATTTGGCAAACCGGTTTAAGAAATCCTCAACAAATACAGATTTATTTTGCCATGCAATTTTTATATCATCAAAAGAATAATTGCTGGCAAGAATGTTAGACCAAACTGACGCTTTACTTTTATTGAAATCAATATTTTTTGAGCGGTTACTTAATTTGTCTTTTAGCGTTCCGTTGTTAATAAGCCCAACATATACTGTGTCGCTATCATTAACTAAAATACTAAGAGCACTTGTTTTGAATTCTTTAGATAAGTAGGCTGCTATTTTATTAAGCTTTTTTATATTTAGGTCTTCAGTGTCTTCGTCATAGATTGAAATCCATGCCAAGCCATGCGCAGGTGAAATAATTACTGATTTGTCTGCTTCGTTCTCATCTTCAACTTTTATAAACCCGGCCTGTGTATTTAGCTTAATAATAAAATTTATAACCTTCTCTGTTATGTCCGATTTGTCAATACCAGAAGTACTTAACTGTATGTTTGTGAAAAATGCCCCCATTCTTATGGAATATCTTTTGTGAAAATAGGTTAGTCATAAAATTCTCTTTAACGGTCAATTATAATGACATATCTGATTTCTTACGTTTGATTTTTATCTCCTTTACTGCTTCATCAAAAGGAATAAACTCTTTTTTACGCTTCATGGCCCTGTCATAAGCTTTGATGTCTTCCATTTCTTCTGCCAGCTCCAACAACTTTTTATACTGCGTAAGGGGAATTTGAACAGCAACAGCTTTCCCTTTTTTATTGGTAACAATTTGTTCTGTGATGCTCATAACTGTAATTTGATTGTAAGTTACAAAACAATTTGAAAGATGTTTACATCAACCCTCCAATCTTCTTCATCACTTCTTTGGCCACCTGTTCAGCTTCTTCCACACTTGGCGCTTCTGAATATACACGAATGATGGGCTCTGTATTGCTGGCCCGCAAATGCACCCAGCTTTTTTCAAATTCAATTTTCACCCCATCTTCGGTGTTTACCGGGTTGGAACTGTATTGGTCTTTTACTTTGGCAAGAATGGATTGCACATCTGTGCCTTTTGGCAAATCAATCTTGTTCTTGCTCATGAAATAATCAGGATAGGTTTTGCGGAGGGCTGCACAACTAAGTCCTGTTTGTGCAAGATGCGTTAAAAATAAGGCAATACCAATCATCGCATCCCGGCCATAATGTAACTGCGGATCAATAATGCCACCATTACCTTCGCCACCAATCACGGCATTTACTTCTTTCATTTTATTCACCACATTTACTTCGCCTACTGCACTGGCGTAATAAGCGCCTCCATGTTTTTCAGTGATGTCTTTTAATGCCCTTGTTGAAGAAAGATTGGAAACAGTATTTCCTTTGTTGTTGCTGAGTATATAATCAGCCACAGCCACCAGTGTGTATTCTTCACCAAATAAAGAGCCATCATCACATACAAAACATAAACGGTCCACATCCGGGTCCACAGCAATACCAAGATGTGCTTTTTGTTGTACCACTTCAGTACACAATTCCACCAAATGTTCGGCCAATGGTTCAGGATTATGTGCAAAGTTGCCGTGCATTTCTGCATTGAGCACAGTAATATCATTTACGCCCAATGCATTCAGCAGTTGAGGAACTGCCACAGCACCGGAGCTGTTAATGGCATCCACCACCACTTTAAAATTTTTGGAAGCAATCAGCTTTTTATCCACCATCGGATGTGCAAGAATGGCATCAATGTGTGTTTGCAGCAAGGTATGATCTGTTTCATAACTGCCCAACTCATCAACACCTGCAAAAGTTATCTCTTCTTTTTCTGCCAAGAGCAACACTTGTTTACCAATTGCTGCACTGATGAATTCACCTTTATCATTCAGCAGTTTCAACGCATTCCATTGTTTGGGGTTGTGTGATGCGGTGAGAATAATTCCTCCATCAGCACCTTCAAATACAACAGCCATTTCAACGGTGGGTGTTGTACTCAAACCCAAATCAACAACATTGAGCCCCAAACCAATCAAAGTATTTACAACAAGACTGCGTACCATTTCACCACTCATTCGTCCATCCCTGCCCACAATTATTTTTTTCCCTCCATTGCTTTTGATGATGGAGCCATACGCTGCAGTAAATTTTACAATATCAATGGGTGTTAAATTATCACCCGGTTTACCGCCAATAGTACCACGAATGCCGGAGATGGATTTCATTAAAGACATATACGATTGCAGATTTTAGAATTTCGATTGTTGATTTGCTGCAAAGATAATCATGTTGAAAACAATCTCAGATATTGTTGTTGGTATCGTTAGGCTAATTAATCTTTTGAGGTGCTAAGAGTAACTTTGAGAAAAAATATTATGCCACACCCCCGCCAATCTAATTTA
>JAIEQM010000040.1 GCA_019747705.1 Chitinophagaceae bacterium
TGCTTATTACTTTTATCGTTGTTGCCATCAAACAAAGATAGGGTATTTATGTATCCTATCCTAAGAAATAATTAGTAATGCTGCAGGTTATTTTCCAGCACTACATGTAAGATGCAGGGTGAAGGATGCGCAAGCAATGCTTCCATAGTTGCCTCACAACCTTCTGCATTAAACCCGGTGGCCTGTGCTGCCTGATACAATCCTAATAAAGTAGTGCCTGTAATGGTAGTACCGCTGAGGCGGCGGAGGTTTTCAAAATCGTTATCGCCTCCGTAGTAGCGGATGATGGAAAGCAGGCAGGCAATGCCGCAATCTTTTTGATCTTGCTGCGGTACAATGACAGGTTTTACTTGAAATGATTTTTTAGAAGATAAGAGCATGAGGCTAAAAAGAAGTTACGCATTTATTGTTGCACTAAGTAAGCTACGCTACACTCGCCACTGTGCTTGCGTAGCAACTCACCATTTTTGTATACATAAAAAGAAGGTACTGAAACGGCATCAAAGGTTTTAACAAACATAGAAGCTGTATCGTTTAACACGGTTACGTTTGGCAGTTGCGAAAGATTCATGCTATCTGCAAAGTGTTGGGTTTTTTCAAGTGAGGCTGATGTAATCATGAGCCAGTTTACATTTTCTAAAAGTGCTTGCTCACGAAACAGTTCCTGCACCATACTTTGGCAATGTTCACAATCCGGGTTAAAATAGTTGAGCACTAAAAGTTCTTTAGAATTTTTGAAACCAAACGTATTTAAAACTGAGCCATCTAATTTACGCAATTGTAATGATGGAAGTTGTTGAGTAGCGGCCTTTTGCTTTTCTTTTTGCTTTAGCTTATTCCACATTTTAAAGCCCAGCCCGGCTGCTGCTAATAACAAAAGGGCCGGTATAGAAAAAAGAATGATTTTTCGGCGGTTCATGTTTAAAATGATTACGGTTGAAATACTACGGATAAATAACTAATGAGTAAAACCCATAAGGCTAAACCCGGCAAATAAGCGGATGCAACAAATTTTAAAGCAGGCAGAAATTGCTTTTTTGATTCATTTGCAATGAGGTAAGCCAGAAACAAAACATAACCACACTCAAAAAGATTGAATGTATTAAAAAAATAACTGCTCCATTTAGGTACACTGTTTGAAAGAAATACCTGCAAAGAAAATGGGTTAACAGACAATTGTTCCAGCGTTTCTACGTCTACAAAAAACTCTGTGTACAGCAGGCCTGCTAAGGCTCCAACTGCAAAAACAATTTCTGCCTGAATGCAAATTTTCCAGAAAGAAGATTCGGCAAAACGCTCTGTAATAAAACTACCCGCCTTTAAGCACACCCATGTAAAGCTGATGCGTAACAGTAGCGCAACTGGTATAAACAAATAACTTACCCATTGCCACTTATGAACAAACTCCAAATAATCATCAAACTGCCGGTCGGTCATTTGTGAACCAGCGATTAAACGATATAAATCATCGGTTAATATATAGGTTTGGCTATAAATCGTAACTAGTAATTGAATAAAAACTAAAGCAACAAATGTAAGCACATTTGAATTTTGTATTAACTTGTTAAAATAAAGCATCAGTAATAAATTGCTAAAAATTTTAAATCGAAAAAGATTAAGCTATAGATTATTGTTTTGTAGCATTCTTGAAATAGTTCTGTATAGTTTTAATTGTATTATTATCTGGTTCAGCATCTATTAAAATCCTTCCATTTTCTAGTAATAAAATCCTATTCGAAACTGACATTATGTAATCAATATTATGACTAGATATAATAAAGAGCTGTTTAGTATTTTCCTTAATATTATCAAAGTACTTACATAGTAAAATCTGAGATGAAGGATCAAGGTTTGCTAATGGCTCATCTAATAATGTTATTGGCTTATTTTGCATAATGGCCCCTACAATTCCGACTTTATTTTTATTTCCAAGAGATAATTCTGAAATTAACATTGACTTGAATAAATTATAATTAAAGAAATCTACCCATTCAGATGTAAACTGGTTAATAGTCTCTTTATCTAGTTTATTAATTAAACCAACTATTTGAAAATACTCTTCAACAGTCAAATATTCGATTAAAAATGTTTCATCCAAATAGGCAGCGATTTGATTCGAATTATGAAGCTCACTTATATAAGTTGAATTATAAATAATTTTACCTTTAGTCGGCTTTAGTAAATCTGCTAAAAGCCTAAGAAAAGTCGTTTTACCTGCTCCATTATTACCAACTAAAGCTACAGTGCCGAAATTTGAAAAAACAAGATTGTCTATATCCAATACCAATTTTTTTGTGAAGCTTTTTTGAAGTCCCGAAATAATTATCATTTCTTAGTAATTAAACCTATTATAAATATCATGCTTATTTTTTTGTATTTTCTTTGTTACTTTAGACAAAAAGTATGGATGAAAAAGGAATAAAGAAAATGAAACTATGCTTAAAATATAGAAAAACTGTTGTTTCTTTCCAATTGAATCAAAAAATATGAATATTGCCAAAGTGAATGTAAAAAAGAGCAAAAAAGGAATTCCTGGTATTGAAGACCCGTCTGACCAGTGAGAAAAAATAGACTTCTCTTTAAGACTAATTTTTCTTCTATTATTTAGCCCAGTAGTAATAAATAATAGGGGTAAAGTTGATAAGCAGTAGATGTATAGGAGAGTAACATCAAGAAAGTTTTTTAGAGATGGAAAGAAAATTACATTTATTGAAAGCATACAGAAAAAACTTATCGAAATCAGAAAACATAAAGTGTAAAATCTGGCTTTTACATAAGAAGAAATATTTTCAACTCCTGTATTAATTAAAATGAATGATATATATGAGCTGTCCCATGAAATAAAATTTTGTCCATAATATGCACATAGAAAAAAAAGAGAAAAAAAAGTAAGTGAAAAAATAAAAAAATCATCATGAACACCCTTCCCCAAAAGGGAGACAACATACATAACTAAAATAAAAAAATAGCCAAGCCAAATATTTCGCATCCTTTTTACTCTTAAAAGTAAAGCAAAGTCGATATTTATCCAGGCAAACATAAGGTTTCGGTTTGCTTTTAACCAAGTGATTTTTATGTTTGAAAATTTTAAATATTCGTAGCTTAATGTTAGACTTAAAATTTTGATTTCACAAATCATAAGCAGAATAAAACCTACTAATAAAGCAATAAAAACGTAACCTAAAGATATTTGGATAACAGTTGAAGAAAATTCAAAAAAAAATACGATGCTGCAAAATAGCATTACGCCATATAAATAATTTACAAATGAATATAAAACGGATAATTGCTTTATTATATTGTTCAGAAGGCATGTACAAAGGACTGATAAAATTACTGACAAAATACTTGTTAAAGTAAAAGACAATCCCCATCCCCACAGAATCAGTATCCCAATAAATAAGAAATAAATATTAAAAAGATTGATTTGAAGAATTATCAAATGCGCCTTATTTAGTATATTTTTTGATACTCCTATTTTTTTAAAGGTAAAACTATTAAAATAAGAAGCACCTTGTAAAAAAAACCGGCATAGAAGAACTAAGATTGAGAAAAAGGGAATAAAAAACAAAGTCGCCTTATCTGCTTTGGGTGTATTTTCCCACAACTTACTAAACACTAAACCAATATAATAAATAGTAAAATAATTTAAGCATAAGTAAAGCAAAAAAAATATAAGTAGAAATATATTTTTTTTAAACAGCAAATTAAAATGTGAAGTTATGTAAATATTTATTAGCCTAAATAGCATATTTATAGTAGGTAAAAGCAGTATTCGTATTAAATGAATACTGCTTTTGTTTAAAAACTAAATTAACTCGCACGCTTTAAGAAGATTACGTCCCGTAAAAGGGAGATACAGTAAGCCCCATCCACCAGTTACAGTACCTACAAATACATTAGCTACAAATTGTGCTGCTGCCCATCCGCAGTCTGCATCATTTCTTCCAGCTACAATACTTTCCATCTGTTTCAATTCCATCTTTTTCATCTTCGTTAAGATTTTGTTTTTTGTTAATACTCTTCTTGCGTTCGTTGTACTTACGAACAGGGCATACAGTGTTTGCTGCCTCATGCCTTGCGGCAATCCTTGCAATGCCCCTGCCATTGCCATGCAGTCCTTTATTATGTTTTCTTTGGGTTTAACAAAGGCTAAAACTGTCCCGCAACTTGTAGCTACTTGTTTGTTGTAAAATCAAAAAAATACTGTGGGTTCTTTTTTTGCAACTACCATCATTTCATTTGTTTGGTGGAGTTGTTACAAAAATACATACCCGTTAAATTGTACATTTGATTTTAACTTTGCTCTTCTTGCATGTGCCAGCAACACATTGGGCGTATGGCGTTTCCCTCGGGTGTGCAAAACCCTCCTGCGTTTGTTAATTAACAGCTTAAAAATAAAGCACAAAAAATCAATTGCCCACATTTTTTAGTTGTTTTACACTACTTTTAGGTTGTTTCAAACAACTTTGTTTTATGTTTCATGAATTAGATACCAAAAAAATTGGACAAAGCATCGGAAAGTTACGCAAGCGCCGGGATATTAAAGCCTCTGAAGTAGCCGCTCATTTAAAAATTGGTGAGCAGGCTTATACAAAGTATGAGCGTGGCGAAACACCGGTAACCATCAGCTTTTTAAACAAAGTAGCCCAGTTTTTTGATGTAAACCCCATACACTTTATTACCAATGGGCCTGAGAGTATTGTAGAAAATGTACATAACAGTATTGTATCTTCAAACAACAACAGCACCATCACAAATATTGACAAAGATTTAATAGAGGCCTTAAAATACCAACTGGGCGAAAAGGATAAACAACTGGAGCAGTTGCTTGTTTTTATCAATAAAAAATAAAGTGCCCCGCTCTGCAAAGTCTCCAGACTTCGCAGCACTATGTAAAAAGTCTTTGACTTTTCATGTAAGCAAAGTCTGCGGCTTGCTGCATAAAACTTCAAAGTCTGGAGACTTTGAAGAGCAGGACTCAATCAAAAATTGTGTTTAAAGACATCGAATAAGCGATACATAAGTATATGGAACTTTATGATTTTGCAATTATTTAGTTAAACGATTTCTCTGTTGATATAAAATAACCATGATAACAAAAAGCATCACCGAAATAAATGCAAAAGTCTTTCTGTAATTTCTTAACCACTCCACTTTAAAAATAACATCAGCAATAAAGAGACATGCCAATACGGCAAGTATTACCCGAAAAGTAATTTCTATTTTGTGGATCATAATTCAAAAGATTTAAGGCTAAACAAAAAATGTAATGGTAAACGTAATACTTTGCCAAATGATGCTTATCCCATTTTTACACGAAATAATACCCACTGGAAAAGGATTTAAGCCTTTTATGAGTAGAGTAAATGCTCTTTTTTTACCCTTGTAACCTAAAACTTTCTCATTACAAATTTAGTTAACCCAGATTTAAAATCATTTTATTTAATAAACCCTGTTGCTTAAAAAATTCAGGCAATTATTTTTATATGTTTAAAATACCCGCTCTGCAAAGTCTCCAGACTTCGCAGCACTATGTAAAAAGTCTTTGACTTTTAATGTAAGCAAAGTCTGAGACTTGCTGCATAAAACTTCAAAGTCTGGAGACTTTGAAGAGGTTAATCCCTTATTTTTTCTCGTCATTGTATTGTCGAATAAGCATTTCAGCATTTGCAATCATGTTGCCTAATTGTCCAGCTTTAGGGAAATACCATTTATCACCTGTGAAAGCGCCCCTAAACCATGTCGTACCTCCATCTTTTTTCACATCAGATGTAAAACAAATTTGCGGTTGTCCATAATTAATATTTCCCTGTGGAATAGTTAGCCATTCAATTACAATAAAAAATGACCTGTCGCTTATAGTTATATCTTCTTCTTCAAGATTTATGTTTAGTTTGTTTTTCTGAATGTTAATACTTGTTACAACTATATCATGTTTCATTAACGTTTCACCTGGATTCCCATCTTCACTGACTTTGCATACCTGAACCCTAACAGGATTACATGTATTGTTTTTCCCTTTTGATCTGATTAAGAACTCGATTTCTTTAATTGTATATAGACCAATGTTTTCAGGCACTTTGATCAATGAGGCAAATCCAGAACGTTCATTCATTTTGGCTGTCATGGCAAATCCAACCTTTTTATTACCTCCTCCAATAATCAGCGAATTAAAGTTGCCTACGAATACAAACGGTAGACTTATTCGTTTCGGAGTTAAAGTAATTGTATAATTATTTAATAGCTCTGAAGCGGAAATGCATTTTTCAAAGTACCCTATTCTTGAAATACAGATTGATTGATCAGGAGTGAATGTAAAATTACATACACCGCTACTATCAGCATCAACAACATTTTTTTTATTTTTTAAATGAATTGAAGCATAACCAACAGGTAAGCCTGAAATGGAATCAGTAATTTTTAGCGCAATAGTCTGTTGCGAATATGATGTAATAGTTGTTTGTGTTAAAACTAATAGAAAAAGTAAGTTTCGCATTTTTTATTCAATGTTTTTTGAAAGAATTTTATATGGCTGCTAATTATTAGTTAGCAGCCATAAATATTAACGGACAGTTTCCCATGCACCGCAATTGTAAAGATCTCCAATACCAATCCCAAAATAATAATCTCGGCTACATGTATGACAGAACTGCCCACCTAAAGGGTTAGTTACACACTCTGTTACAGAACCCGCTCTGCAAAGTCTCCATACTTCGCAGCACTATGTAAAAAGTCTTTGACTTTTCATGCAAGCAAAGTCTGAGACTTGCTGCATAAAACTTCAAAGTCTGGAGACTTTGAAGAGCAGGGAGAGCAGGGCTTTTAGTGGTTGGCAAGGACACCAACCACTAAAAAAGAAGAAAAATTCACCCATCAGCTCTTCAATTCTGCATAACTGCTTTCAATTTCAGTGCCATAAAACAGCCGGGCGTGGGCATTAAAATCCACAGGTGAATCAGTGGTATAAAAAGAACGTTCAGCCCCTTTGCTGATGCGGCTTTCCAGTTGCTGATGGCGCTGGAGGTACTCTTTTAAACTTGCGGCCACAATGGCTCCCTGGCTCAATACAGTTACTGATGCAGGCAGATAATTTTTTATTTTTTGTTCCAGTAATGGATAATGCGTGCAGCCCAGTAAAACGGTATCAATGTTTGAAGATTGCTGCATTAATGATTCCGTGTATTCTTTTACAAAGTAATCAGCACCGGGCGATGTGTGTTCATTGTTTTCAATCAACGGTACCCACATGGGGCAAGCCTGCTGATGCACTTTGATCTCCGGAAAAAATTTTCCAATTTCTATCTCGTAAGATTTTGATTGCACCGTTCCATTTGTTGCTAATACTCCTACTTCTTTTGTTTTAGTATAAGTACCCACAATTTCTGTAGTAGGCCGAATGACTCCAAGTACTCTGTTATCAGGATTTAAATGCTGCAAATCATTTTGCTGAATGGTTCTTAATGCTTTTGCTGATGCAGTGTTGCATGCAAGAATCACCAGTGGACAACCCTTATCAAAAAACCATTGCACGCACTGCAGGGTGTAATGATAAACCGTATCAAAACTTCTGTTGCCGTAGGGCGCACGGGCATTATCGCCCAGGTACAGGTAGTTGTATTGCGGCAGCGCTGTTACTATTTCTTTCATTACGGTTAACCCGCCGTAGCCTGAATCAAATATGCCAATAGAACCCTGTTGCATTATAACAAAGTAAGCAGAAAATTCAACACTGATTGAATCAATGAACACAAAAAAAGAGAGGCTGTCTCAAAAGTCTGAGACAGCCTCTTTTTATTCGGTAAGGTGATGGAGAAAGTTTTCGTTTATGCGATTCTCAAAGCCTTCATTTTACTCTTGATACGGCCTCTCAAATTCACTTTTATTTATTTACCTGGAGGTGCATCAGGTATCTTCAAATATTTTTTTACCAAAGGAAGAATATCATCAGATGCAGGTGAAACATATAGAGCTTCTGCTGCAAACACATATGTATATCCATTTGTTTTTGCTACGGCTTGTATAGCTTCCGTTACAATACGACGTATGGGCTCATACAATTTTTGCTCTTCCTGCTGCAAATATTGTTGCGCAGCAGTAGAATAGTTTTGTATGGATTCACGCAAATCTGAATACTCTTTAAACTTAATATCCTTTTTGGCGGGGGTCCATTTACCTGAATCGGTACGTATAATGCTGTCTTTCTCATTATACTCCTTAATTAAATCTGCATAGGAAACATTGAGAGAGTCCTGCATTTTTTGCATTTTAGCCTGTGCCTTTTTTGTTTCAGGCATCGCCGCCATCAAATCATTTGAATTAATATGTCCGAATTTCTGGGCATTTACCGCAGTACCCATTAAAGCAATGACTGCGAACAAAATAACTTTTTTCATTTGTTTAGATAGTTTTTATTAAAGTGTACTTACGCCCTGTTTTGGTTGCAGCAGTGGTGTACGTTAATTAAAGTTTAACACCCAGTAATTTCAGTACATCGTCGCTCCGGTCCAGTTTAGGGTCGGCAAATATAACGGTTATTCCTTCACTTTTATCCAAAATAAAATCATACATCCTGTCCGTTGCCAGTTTCTGCACGGCGTTGTAAACCTTATCCTGTATGGGTTTCACCAGTTCCTGTTTTTTGCGGAAGTAATCGCCCTCATACCCAAAACGCTTCCGCTGCAAATCCCTCACCTGCTTTTCCTTGTTAAAAATTTCATCCTCCCTTTTTTTCAAAAGCTCCGGGGTGAGCATGGCCCGCTCTGCATCTAACTGGCGGTACATTTTGTCCAGATCGCTCTGTATCAGGTCAATTTCTTTTTGCCAGGCATCGGCCGTTTCTTCCAGCTTTGTATTGGCATCTTTGTATTCTGGTATTTTACCCAGGATGTATTTGGTATCAATAATGGCATATCGCTGGGCGCTGGCAGTAAATCCCAAAGCCAGCAGGAATAATGGCATCAATAAATACTTCTTCATAGTTTTTAATTTGTATTTGAGATGAGTTGAAATTCGTTTGCGTTGCTTTCTCTTCTTGATTTTGGTTCTTGTATTTTGATTTTTTCTTCTGGTCTTCCCCCTTCGGGGATGGGGGCTCTTATTCCGGTTCAAACCCAAGCATAAAGGTAAACCTGGTTACATCTCTCAGCCTTGCGCCGGGTGTGTACCTGTCCAAACCAATACCATAATCAAACCCAAGCAAACCAAACATGGGCAGGAAGAACCTCATGCCCAAACCGGTACTGCGGCGTAGCTGGAACGGGTTATATGGTTTATAATTGGCCGAAATTTGCGGGTTTGATAAATCAGAACGATCATACCAGCCATTGGCTGCTTCAAAAAATGCCAGCGCAAAAATGGTACTGCTGGGGTTGGTGCTCAGCGGGTAGCGCATTTCCAAACTGTATTTGTTGAAGATGGTAAAAAACTGGTTGGCCGCTGTTTGGCCTGTATTGTTGATGCGTGGGTTACTGTTATCATATACAGGGTAGCCACGGTGCGCAATAATATCAAAACCAATAATACCAAAGTTATTTTGCAAACCGGCATCCCCCACCTGGAAACGTTCAAACGGGGAGGCAGGTAAATCCTTACTGTATCTTCCAAGGAAACCAAATTTAGCCGCCGCACGTAAAACAAACTGACGGTTTTTTTCTGCGCCCATCGGTTTACCTATCGGAATAAACCATTCATAATTCAAACGCCATTTATGATATTCCACCAAACGGTACTTCTCCGCCGGGTCAGTGTATTTTGATACATCTCTGAACAGGCTCCATGGTGGCGTAAACGTAGCTGTTAATGAGAAATTAGAACCGCTCCTGGGGAATGTTGGCTGATCAACACTTGAACGCAACAGCTGCAAGCGTACATTCAGGTTATTAGCAGTGCCTTCCTGTATATCAGGAAACAGCCGGTATTTATTTAGTTTATATTGTGTATAGCTTATTGAAGTAATCAATGTAAAAAAATCATCCGGCCACTTTAACTGTTTGCCGTATGAAAGAGATACACCCAGTGTACGAAGAAACTGGCTGCTGTCTGACCGGCCACGTAATGGGAAGCCGGTAAGAGGGTCAAACGCATTAGATAATTTTGTACGGAATACGCTCACCGTAAGATTGTTTCTTTTTCTTCCGCCCAGCCAGGGTTCAGTAAACGAAAAGTTTTGTGTGCTGAACGAGGGGCCATTTGATTGCACACGGAGTGATAAACGCTGACCGTCGCCACTGGGTATGCCATCCCACTGGCGGGGCTTGAATAATTTTTTAGTGGAGAAGTTATTAAACGTAATACCCAATGTACCTGTTAAACCAATAACACCACCCCAGCCGGCACTTAACTCCAACTGGTCGCTTGATTTCTCTTCGAGTGTGTAGTTAATATCCACCGTTCCGTCATCCGGATTGGGTACGGGATTGATACCAATTTTTTCCTGGTTAAAATAGTTGAGCGCTGCCAGTTCCCTGTTGGAGCGGATCAAATCGCTCCTGCTGAATTTCTCACCGGGTATGGTTCTTATTTCACGACGGATAACATATTCCTTTGTTTTATCATTACCTGAAATATTTACCGCACGGATGGTTGCCTGCGGCCCTTCTGAAATTCGTATTTCATAATCAATGGTATCGTTGTACACCCTTGTTTCAATCGGTTCAATACGGAAAAACAAATATCCATCATCCATATACAAACCACTGATATCACCACCTTCCTGGCTCATTTGTTTACCCAGCCGTTTGTTAAGCGTTTCAATATTATAAATATCCCCTTTCCTGATGCCCAGTATATTGTTAAGTACAGAATCGCCGTACTTGGTATTGCCCCTCCAGCCGATATTTCCAAAATAATAACGGCGCCCTTCATTTACTTTCATTTCCACCACCAGTTTTCCGTTGCTGTTATAATAGTTGGTGTCTTTTTCTATAACCGCATCACGGTAGCCGAGTGAGTTATAATATTCAAGAATTTTCTCTTTATCTTCTTCGTATTTTTTTTGATTGAACTTGGCAGAGGAGAGTTTAAAACGGAACCAGGGGTCAATATAATCTTTGATCCTGCTTACGGAAAGATACCCTTTGTCATTCATGAACTCTTTAAAGGTAATGGTGTCTTTAGCTCCAAGCTTAGGTTCGTCGTCATTTGGGTGTAAAGTAATCCGCCCCTGTTCTTTTGTTCCTTTCAGTTGCTTTTTAAGTTTAAGATCAGAAGCAGCAGTGTTACCACTGATGAAAATATCTTCAATCTTAACTTTCTGTCCTTTGTTTACATTAAAGGTTAAGTCAATAAAATTGGGGTTGACTTTATTTTTTGTTTCTTCAATTTGAATGGTTACAGTGCGGAAACCTTTTTCAATGTAATATTTCTGGATACGTTCAACAGATGTGCGGCGCAGGTTCTCTGTAATAACTTTATTGGGCGTGAGGTTTACTTTTTCTTTTAATTCATCCTCTTCACCCTTTTTAATTCCTTTAAAGGTAAAACTGCCAAGCCTTGCTCTTTCTTTTACATTAATTTCAATATAAATATCCTTTCCGTCAACACGGGTAATATAAATGGCTGCATCTTCAAAATACTGCTGTCGCCAGATACTGTTAATAGCACGGCTAAAGAGGTCGCCTCCGGGTAAATACACTTTATCACCTACAGAAATACCCACAATGGATACCAGTAATGAGGAATCAAATGTTTGCGAACCTGTAACAGTAATACCGGCAATTCTATATTCTTTCGGTGTTTTAGAGTTAAAAATGGCTTCCAGTTCAGGGTCAATTGAAAGGGGTTTGCTGGTGTCTGTAACCTGTGCGGAAGCAGATACGCTGATGAGTGTAAAAACAAAAATCAGTATGGGTAAAAAGCGGTTCAATTGCATCAGAAATTTCTTGTCCTGTTTAGTTGTTGGGTTTTCGGTTTCAGGCCGGGCGGCAAAATAAATGCTTTTGCTGAAACTCTTTGTTAAAAACACATTGTTGGCAATGTATTAAGATGTTGAAGCAGCCTCCTCTTTTTTTACCTGCTCGCCTGTTTTGCCAAAGCGGCGCTGCCGTTTCTGATAATCCATAATGGCTTCATACAAATTTTCTTTTCTGAAATCGGGCCAGCGCACATTGGTAAAATACAGCTCAGCATACGCCAGCTGATACAAAAGAAAGTTGCTGATGCGGTATTCGCCACTGGTGCGTATCATCAGTTCAGGATCAGGAAACTCACGTGTGGTGAGATAATCCTTAATGGTATCCTGGTCAATTTCAAAAGGCTCCAGCTTTCCCATTTTTACATCAGCCGCAATACTTTTAATGGCATTTACTATTTCCCAGCGGCTGCTGTAACTCAGCGCCATTATCACATTCAATCCTGTATTGTCTTTTAATTCGTCCAGACTTTCTTTGAGTTCCTTCCGGGCATAATCCGGCAGCATGTTGATGTCGCCAATTACATGCAGTCGGATATTATTTTTTTTAAGCGTGGCGGTTTCCTTTCGGATATTATCCACCAGCAACTCCATTAAACCAGTAACTTCTTCAACGGGTCTGTCCCAGTTTTCTGTACTAAAGGCATAGAGGGTTAAAAATTTCACCCCCAGCTCTGCACAGCCTTCCACAATATTTCTTACACTTTCAACGCCGTGAAAATGGCCATACAGGCGGTCCTGCCCCTGCTCCTTTGCCCAGCGCCCGTTGCCATCCATAATAATGGCGATGTGCTGCGGCAAACGATTCATATCCACCTGCTCTTTGAGGGAGTTCATTGCCTTGTTTTTTAAGGGCACGAAGGTAAGGAAAAATGAGGCGGGCGGGGGTTTAAATAGAAAATTAACGGAATAAAAAAGCCCATTGCTACAAACAAAACGGGGGAGGATTCGTCAATAAAAACTTATCCTCCCCCGCTATTTGGTTCACCTATTAGTTAATAGTAACTGTTTGTGTGTATTCATTAAGTGTAATAGTATAAGAGCCTGTTGTTGAAGGTGTTGCAAAATTTGCGCCTCCATCCCACTTTAATTTTCGGGTGCCGGCAGATGCGCCTGGCCCATTATCCTCATAGTCAAAAACTCCCCAATCGTTGCCCGCTACGAATTTTATTTCTCTGTTTGCAACAAGTGTGAGTGCAGTTTGCCAGATGCCATTTCCAAAATAAGTCATTTGAGGGCTGGCGCCGGGATTCCAGTCTGGCACACCCTGTATGCCATTACCTACAACCCGCATTTCATTGGCCAGGGATTGTTCGTACAGGATATTATCTCTATTGCGCCCATCCCAAATAACTCTGTACCTTCCGGTAGCAGAAACGCTGGGGAAATTATCTGCATTAATAACCATCGAACTTCCACTTGCACCGGTTGAACCATAGCTTCTTGTATTGGAAACATTTATGTCTCCATTATTCCATTGGTTGTTATCAATGAGCTTCCAGCCAGCAGTTGTTAAATTCGTTAATCCAACAAAAAGATTTGTTGCTGGCGCTCCCATTGCGAAATTCGGGAATGTAGAAGGAGGATCCCAATTGGCACCCGTGGCATCGCCAACAAAGCCCATCTGGCCAACACGTATATCATAATTTAAAGCAGTACGGTCAATTGATATACGGTACACCCCAGAAGTGGCAACTGAAAGATTATTAGAGCTATTTTGCACCAATGTTCCGCCTGAACCACCATAGTTTATATCCCAGGATCTGCCTTGTGTAACTTTAAACTCTGCCCCCGCAGGAAGCCAGATATAGATATAATAAATTCTGTTAAGCGCTCCCGGACGGATATCTCTTATAAGTTCGGGTGCAGTTGGTGGATCCCAATTGCTGCCATTACCTGTTGCTGCCTGATAGCTACCGGGTAAATAAAAACGCAAAATAGGAAGGTATGTATTAATAAGAACAGATACGGTATTGGAATAGGAAATTGCTCCCTGCGCCGTTACCGCTTTAATTCGATACTCAATTCTGCCTTGCGCACCACCCGCAACACCTTCGTTTAGTGCAGTTTCATTCATTTCAGCAACAGTGAGTGTTTTTTCGAATATCTGACTGCCAGCAGGAATTTCTGAAAGAGAGGCAAAGTTTTTCCCTGCTGAATCATATTGCAGGCTATATGTTACATTACCCGTGTATTCTTTAAACGCCTTTGTCCATGAAAATTTATTCTGTGGATCACCGGCGTTAGCCAAACTACCAGTAACAGTTGTTTTTTGAGTTGATAAAATTGCAGGATCACTAAAAGGAGATACCCTTATTTTAATGATATTCGATTTGTACTGCTCATTATTATTAGCATAAGATGATGTAACTCTGAAATCAAGATCCACCGGCACCCCGAGAGTAAACCCATAAGACAACAGCATTGCATTTAATTGTCTTCCGGTAAAGGAGATGGTTCTTGCCCCTGTACGAACAAGTACATTAGGTTTTGTGAAATTGCGGGTACTTGAATCAAGCTCTACTACATATTTGTAAGTATTGCTATCTGTAGCGTACGCAGGGCTTGTCCATGTCAAAGTAATCACAGCCTTGTTAGAATCTGCAACAGTTGGACTAACAGAAGTTACATTTGAGGCCAGGGTTACAGGAGATCCTTCTTTGTAAACTATAAGACCGGGGGCTTTTTCACAAGCTGCTGCCGCAAGTATTGCGAAAAGTAAAAAAAGTTTATTTATAGATTTCATAAAAAAAGTTTTATTGTTTTACAACTTTAAAAAACATCCAATAGTTAATTTATCAATTGTTGAGGCTTGCCTTTTCACTGGCAGCATCCAATTCACCTGAAAATAGTATTGCTACAAATTGTTCTAAGCAGTTCATATAACCGGATGCGTTTCATTGATTACGGAAGCTTAGTTAAAGTTGTTTTTCCAGTTTGGAAATTGACCTCAATTTTGTAATTACCAGTTTCAGGTGGCGATTTATGGTTGTTCCCAAATCTTTGAAATTCGTCTCCAAAAGGATTCATATCCTTTGTTAATTTTACCGATCCATATTTTTCAGGATCCGGACTCACAGCACTCCAATTACCATAGCGGGGCACCAGCAAAAACTCTTTGCCCCCATTAAGCCTGATACTGTTGAGCATATAATAAGTATCACTCACTTTTGTAAATTTCTGTGCTGCTACGGGCGCATCGCCTCCGCTCATCCAGTTGGCAGGTGTTGCTTCGCCGGTAATAAATAATTCATTTGATGCCGGCGGATCTACTTTTGGAGGAGGTGCAAATGGCCTTGCAGTAAAGGTTAGTACATTCGACACCAATTTTACGGCACTTCCAATGCCGGAAGTAATTCTTACCTGAAATGTGTAAGTCTTCCTGGGAATTGAAAGACCTACAGGTATGAGGATCGTATTCCCCATAATATCATTTAATTCAGCTACTGTAAACGATTTTGTCAGCTCTTTTGCAATAACGGTAACATATTTGTTTTTGCTTCCAAAATTTGCCCCGAGCGTGTCAATTTCAAGCGTATAATTAACATCCTGGGAGCTGGTACCAGTGGTGAATTTATAATCGGGGTTGGTCCAGTTTAAACGGAGTGCAAGATTTCCTTCTTCACCGGGTTCCAGCCGCACCGCATTGGTGTTTGCTGAAACAACCGGAGCTGTTCCCCCCCCGAAGTAAATTTTGTTTTCAACTTTCTTACAGGCAGCAATTCCTGTAAGAATGAAAAAAGCGGTGAAACGAATGATTGATTTCATATTCGATGAGTTTTATAATTAATTAATAACCGTCGTTTTGTTTCATATTCGGGTTGGCTGCCAGTTCAGAATCGGGAATAGGGTAAATCTTCCTTCTTGCATCTACACCAGTACCATTTAAAACACCTCCCTTCCAGGGCCACAAATATGTTGCTTCAGTAAAACGGTTGTAGCGTATTAAATCGGAACGGCGGAAACCTTCCCAATACAGTTCCCTTGCTCTTTCATTAAGAACATAATCCAGATCATAGCTGCCAATATCAGCAGCAGTAACCTGTGCCCTGTTTCTGAGTGCGTTTAAATAAGTTAGGGCCTGTGCTTCTGTACCACCTGTGCCGCCACGTTTTACAGCCTCAGCATAAATGAGATACATTTCTGCTAAACGAAAAACAGGGAAATCCACATCAGAAAAAGTTCTTGTGGCATCCTGTCCAAAACCACCTGAGCGTGTGCGGTTACGGTATTTTATTACAGCCAGCCCGTCTTTAAATTCTGAAATGTTATTGATTTCAAGATTTTGAGTGCCCTGTACAAACTGTGCCCTTTTATCTCCTGTACCATTAAGGTCAGGGAAAAGCTGAGGAAGGTTTTTGGTTGTACGGATTCCGCCCCAGCCACCAAGACCGGAAACAGAGCGATCCATATCACCACCCACTGAAGCATTTACAAGAAATGTGGTTCCTCCAAAGTTTTGCGTTTTAGCACCATCATAATTCAACGTCCAGATAAATTCAGGATTATTGAGGTTATTATCTGCAAGCATTAGCCAGCGGTAATCAGGAAGCAGGCTATAACCGGCATCAATTACTCTTTTGGAATAAGTAACTGCATCAGTAACCTTGTTTAAAGTTGGCACATACACCTGTGCATTAAGATAAATACGTGCCAGCAGGCTCCAGGCAGCAGCCTTATCTGCACGTCCATAAGCAGCAGTGCGTGGATCAGAAAGGTCGCCTTCAATTGCTTTTAACTCACTTTCAATGTAAGTAAACAATTGGGCACGGTTTGTTTGGGGAGGATTGAATTTACCAATACCATCAGCTTCAGTTGTAAAACTGGGGTTCGCATATAAATCCATCAGCACCCAATTTGCAAACGCACGTACAAACCTTGCTTCTGCACGCATACGCTTAATGTTATCAGCCGCTGTACCGGAAATGCCTCTGCTGCTTACTTTATCCGGTGCGCTTTCACGAATAAACTCGTTAGAAAGTGTAACAATATAAATGCAGCGGAAATACAAACCTTTAAGCATGGGGTTGGCGGGAGCCCAGTTCATGTTATGAAAATCCTGGATGCCGGGGTCGTTCCATGCAACTACTGCTTCATCAGTACTTAATTCCTGTGCTTTCCAGAACAAACGGAGAAAGTCGGAAGTTCCTTCGTCAATACCTGCTACATCACCACTACCCGCAGGTCCCTGGTTTCCGGTTAAGGCCATACTTCCATATACTTTTGCAAGTACAGAAAAATAACCAGCTTCATTTACATAAACATCTTTTGATGTTAAACTGTTGGGCGGAAAACGTTCCAGCTTTTTATTGCAGGAAGCAAGCAGAACTGCAAACGCCAGCAGCAATGTTTTTATAGACACTAATTTTTTCATATCCAGATATTATTAGTTTTTAGAAATCGAGGTTTAAACCAAATACAAAAGTGCGTGGGCGTGGAAAGATGTTATTATCAATACCACCACCAATCTCAGGATCAAGCCCTTTGTATTTAGTTATGAAAAATACATTCTGCACATTGGCTGTAAGACGGAGTCTTACATTCTTTGCAACTTCTCCGGCATCGTATCCAAAATTGATATTATCCAAACGAAGGAAAGAAGCGTTTTGAATGTAATAATCAGAGAAGTACTGGTTGTTGAGGAATCTGGTGTTCAGGAAATCTGAAGAACCATTTGCAAGGAAGCCGAGCGGGTTAAGAAAGTTGCGCAACACACCGTTATTAGATGCAAAGTTGTTATACATATAGTTGCCGATGTTGGCACGCAATACAAAACCTGCATTAAACTTCTTATAGGTTATTGATGAGCTGGCGCCAATAAAATACCTGGGCTCCGGATTGTTATAAACATACAAATCTTTTTCGTTAATAATACCGTCACGATTCAGATCTTCATACAAGCCCTCAATGGGTTTGTTGTTTTGATCATACACCTGTTTGTAAACGTAGAAAGAATAGGGCCTTTGACCAACAAGTTGCCTTTGAATGGTATTACCTGTGCCACCTGTAACGCCCCCTACGGCTATCCCTGTAAAACCCGGATCGGGATTTAACAAGAGGTTGGTGATTTTGGGAACTACATACGTAAAGTTGATACTAAAATCCCACTGGAAATCCTTTTTCTTAACAGGTATAGTGTTTAAAGTAACTTCCAAACCTTTGCTTTCGATGTTACCGACGTTTGTTGTGAGGATGTTGGTAAAGTTTGATCCGCCAGGAACAGGAACCGCACTTAACAAATCAGACGTTTTGCGGATAAATCCTTCAACGGTACCGCCAAGTCTGTTATCAAACAATCCGAAATCAACTGCAAGGTTGGTATTGGTGGTTGTTTCCCATCTCAGGGTTTCGTCGTATGCTGCAGGGCGAACCATGTTATAAAATGTATTACCCAACTGGTACTGGGCTGTATTATTACTGATGCTGTATGATGGGATATAGCTATAGAAACGACCACCAAGATCCTGCTGACCAGTTTGGCCATAACCAAAACGAAGTTTTAAATCGCTTACAACTTTTGAGTTTTTCAGGAAGTTTTCTTCGCTAATGCGCCATGCAGCAGCAACTCCCGGAAACACACCCCATCTTTGCTTTTGCAAAAACTTAGCATCTAAGGGACCAAACCTTGAAGTACCATCTGTTCTCAAATTTAAAGTGAGGATGTATTTATTTGCTAACGTATAATTTAACCTGGAATAGTAAGAGAGCATGGTATAACCTTCGTCTCCATTAATGGGATCACTGTTAGTTATAAAGCGGGGGTCTTGTGTATTGGGGGCGAACTGCCCATTAAAGCTTCTTGCCCTGAAATTGAAACGATAGAAATCAAATTGCTGATAAGCTGTACCAATCATGAAGTCAACCCTGCTCTTTATTGATTTGATATCTTTTACATAATTAAAATAGAATTCAGCAAGCTGGTTTTTGTTTTCTTCATAATAGGGTGTGCGTTTGCCGCCATTTCTGTATTCTGCGGCTGCACTATCGAGCATTATGTCAACACCATTACCACGTTGAAAATCGTAACCAAGATTGAGGTTGGCACGTAGGCCTTTTACAAATGGTATCTGATAATCCAATTGAATATTACTGATGCTTCTGAAAACCTCGCTTGAGTTGTCTCTTAACTTTAATAAAGCAACAGGGTTCCTGTTAGAAAGTTGCATGGGTTTATTTTCACCATCAATCCACTCCCAGTATCCGCCAAAGCGGTTGTTGCCGCTCAGTACAGGTTTTGTGGGGTCAAAAGAAACTGCATTGCCTACGGCACCACCGTCAGCAAACTGGTTGGTGGTTCTTGACATTTTGAGATTTACATCCACTTTCAGTTTATCATTAAAGAACCGTGGGCTGAGGTTTAACGAACCATTCAGGCGTTTGAAATTGGAAGTAAGCAACAAACCATCCTGGTTTAAATATCCGCCGGAAATACGAAATGGCAATTTGCCATTGGCGATAGCGCCTGTAACGCCCAGGTTAAAATCCTGTGCAAATGCTGTGCGGTAAATTTTATCCTGCCAATCTGTATTTTCTTTACCCAGCAATGCTATTTGTGAAGGGGTTCCATACTGGCCTACAACACTTCTGAAATCGCTAGGGTTAAGTACATCCACTTTTCCTGATGGGGTTTGAGCAAATGTTTGAGCATTGAAATTAAACCTCAGTTTGCCTTTCTTACCTTTTTTGGTTGTAATAATAATAACACCATTAGATGCTCTTGAACCATAAATAGCGGCAGAAGATGGATCTTTTAAAATGGTAAAACTTTCAATATCATTCGGGTTAATAAGGTTAAGCGGGTTAGATGAACCTGCAATGCCCCTGTTATCAACAGGAACACCATCAATAATAATTAAGGGGTCGTTACTGCCGCCTCCGCCATCAGTTCCAAAAGAAGCGCCTCCACGAATGCGAATGCGGCTTCCGCTTCCCGGAGCACCGTCATTGGGTGTAATCTGTACACCTGCTACTTTACCGGCAATTAATTGCTCAGGTGTTTGTAAAGCTCCTTTTACAAAATCCTTGGAAGTAACTGTGGCAATAGCGCCTGTAAGGTCTTTCTTTCGCTGCGTACCATAACCAACCACTACCACTTCATTAAGATTGCCGCCGGCAGACGCAGCCATACTTACATCAATACTGGTTTGGCTGCCTACTGGTATTTCCTGCCGGGTAAAACCCACGGAAGTGATCACCAGCACAGCGTCGTTGTTATCTACATTAATTCTGAAATTACCGCTGGCATCAGTAGTTGTGCCACGGGTGGTTCCTTTTACAGTTACTGAAGCTCCTGCAACAGGGCTTCCATCTTTACTGTCAGTTACCTTTCCCGTAACGGTTTTGCTTTGTGCAAAACTCACCTGAGCCAGTACCATAAGCATAAGCATCCATGCTCCCGCTTTGGTAAGCATACTTTTGAAGGTCATAATCAATAATTTAGATTTTAAGAGACTGCAATTTATACTTAAATAAACAATTACAAAATAAGCCGGTTCCATTTTTCAACTGATTGAAAGCAGTTGTTCCTCATACCAACATCATCCTTTTCTTACCAAGACAACATTAATGGTTCTTACTGCTGCACCATCACTTTTTCATACCGCACCACATTATCAACCCGTACTTTTAAAAGGTATTGCCCGGCCACTAATGGTGAACCTGCAAACGTATTACGGTTTAATTCATATACCTGGTATCCTTTTAACTGGAAACCCATATTCTTACTTGCCATTACCTGCCCCTGCATATTGATCAACTGAATGCTCACCTGGCCGCTCTTCGGTAATTCATATGTAATGGTTGATTGCTGTTGCACAGGATTGGGATATACTTTCAGTTTAAATTCATTGCTGTTAGCAATAACATCCCTGATATTCGTTACTATACCACCGGCAATATTCTGATCAATCCAAACACGATACTCTCCTGCATTCAGTGTAACGTTTTGTGGTGAACCAAAAGAGGTAAATGTACCGCCCCTTGTATAATCATAATAAGTACCTGCCGTTGGAAAGGTTACCGGAAATGTTTGCTGACTGTTATTGAAATTCGCCACCACTACCATTTTTAATGAGGCGTGATTGATAACAACAACTTTCCAAAGTCTTGATTGATTACTTTGATCTGATTGTGTACCATAAAAAGCTGTGCCTGCTGCTATTGTTGTGCGGTTAAACGCATCTGATTTTTGTTTTCTGAGTTTTGCCATTGCAGCATACACTTCATAAAGCCTGCGGCGGTTTACATCCTGGTAATAATCCCAGCGCACAGGTTTAGGATTGGTTCTTCCGCCGTTGGAGTTAATGGAAAAATCATATCCCAGTTCTCCAAACTGCCAGATCATTTTTGGCCCGGGGATGGCCATTAAAACTGCGGCCATTCCTTCGGTTCTTTGTAAACCCAGCGTGGTATTGTTGAAGGAAACAGAAGACGGATCGTTTGTATTTCTAAACATAATACGTTCTTCATCATGACTTTCAGCGTAGGCAATCAGACCCGGCTTATCATCTAAAAAGGGATCGTTCCAGAAAGAACGGTTTTTCCAATAGGCCCTGTTAATGTCAGATGATCCGCTAACACCCATCGTATTTCCATTAAACTGATCTGTCATTTTACCCCAGAGTAACATGCCACGCTTTGCCAGTTCGGCTTCTTCATCATCATTACCTAAATGTTCTAACACGCAGTAAGAGCCTGGCGAAACAGATTGCATTTTGTTGTAATAATTTTGCCAAATGTCAATCCGGCCCTGGTTATACATGTTCCAGTTGGATACACAGGGATTATCACATGTACCATAGTCCTGTGTTGTAAAACCTTTACTTAAATCCCAGCGGAAACCATCAATCTTGTATTCTGTGAGCCAGTATTCAATAAATCGTTCTGCGTGAAGCCTTGTGGGGGCAACATTATGGTTGAAATCATTAAACACATTAAACGGATGCTGTGCTGTTTGATAGAAATAGGGATTGCTGGCAGCTGGTTGATTGCTGGCACTGTTCCACCACATAGCTGCCAGTGGCGATAAGCCGGTAGCATGATTAAATGCAATATCCTGAATAACTGCTATTCCATTATTATGCGCTGCATTAATAAATTCTTTAAACGCCTGTTTGGTTCCGTAGGCTTTGTCGAGAGCAAAAAAGTAAAAAGGGTTATAACCCCAACTGTTATTGCCTTCAAACTCATTTACAGGCAGCAGCTTAATGGCATTAAAACCAAGACGTACCAAATAGGGAAGCGTATCTTTTAATGTTTGCCAGTTTTGTGCTGCGGTAAAATCACGCACCAGCAATTGATAAATAATAAGATTGTATTTATTGGGCCGTTGGTAAGCGCCATCTGTCCAGTTAAAGGGAGCTTCGCCGGGGCTTAAAACGCCAACAATGCCGCTTGTTTTACCTGTTGGGTAAGATGGCATATTGGGGAAAGTAGCAGCAGCAATAAACCGGTCATTGTTAGGATCCAGCACCAGTTCACTGTAAGGATCGGCTACACGTATAGAATCATCAATAAGATACTGGAATTTGTAGGATTGGCCGGGTGTTAATCCCGTGATTTTGGTCCAGTAATAAAAGTTACCATTACCATCCACATCCCTTGAAAGTAAGCCGGAGCAGGTTTGGGTCCAGTTATTAAAATCACCAATCAAAGACACCCTGTTTTTTTGCGGTGCATATAAAACAAATGTAGCAGAAGTATTACCATCCTGGAAGGTAATGCCATCTCTTATACCTGCCGGTCTTGCCGCTGTTGGATAGGTGGCAGGCGGACGGAAAAAGTTAATTGTGTCTCTTAAAGTTGTGGCGCCGTTATTTACTTCATAGGTAATTGCCTGCTCACAATTGGTTGTAATGTTTGCAGTTGCACTTGCAGACACGGCATTATTTGCCGTACTTCCTATTTGAGCGCCGTTAAACCTTAATGTAATGGATGAGTTTTGAGAAATAACTACTGTTACAGGAACTGAAGTTGCAGACTGGCTGATGGGCTCAGGCGCCATATTAAAAAGAGGCTGCATCAATGGCGATGTAAAACGTGCTGCATACTGGCCCGCAGCATAAATGGGTATATACATATCACTCCCGTCACTGTTTCGTTGAACAAGTGTGCCTGCCTGGTTACGAAACAAAATACTGATCCGCAGGATTTGCTCTCCTGCAGGGACATTATAGAAAGTTCTGATATTGGGAATGCTAAATGTCCAGATATTAGTTCCTCCGGATATTGCTAAAGGTGCTGTTGTGGTTCCCCAGGTTCCCTGTACATATTTCCAGTCAGAGGGGCTTGTACTTGCAGAAGTAATAACTCCTGTATGTAAATACACAGGACCCGCAAAACCCTGTAAACCTTTGTTCCCCTTTGCAGCATCCATTGTAATAGTGATGCTTCCATTATCTGCCGGAAAATCAGGTGAAAAAGAAAGTAATTGAGCGTTTCCTAATAAACAACAGGAAAGTAATAGAAGTAAAAGTAAATTTTTCCTCATACAGCAAAGCTTTATCATAATCAATTTAAAACAAGAGAGATGTAAATATCAGCGCCAAAATCTATAACGATTGCATTTGTTTAATCTTCTGCCCGATCTTTACTGCCCGTCTTAACAATAGAGGCATCAAATGTACTTAACCCCTCATTTTTTTAGTTGAACTATAATTCCAATTTCTTGCACTATATTGCCAACTTTGTCTAAATTAGTATTTGTAAAACCAAGATTGTATGAAAGCGGAACTGGAGAAAATAGTGCCGGGTGAGGGCAAAACGATTTTGGTGGCCTACCGGATGAATTTACCCTATCTCGAATATTACTGGCACCACCACCCGGAATATGAGCTGACGTTTAAAATTAATGTGAGCGGCAAACGGATTGTGGGTGACAGTTATGAGCGATTTAAACCCGGTGACCTGGTGCTGATAGGCCCCGATTTACCCCATACATGGGTTACCAACCGAAAAGAAAAAAATAAGCAGTGTGATTTTGTGGTAGTACAGTTTTCCAATTCATTGTTCAACAGCTTTGGCGCCCTTGCAGAGTTTGAACGGATTAAACGCCTGCTGCAAAACAGTAAACACGGTTTGCATTTTAAGAACAGTAAACCGTTTAAAGAAAAAATCCTGGGCCTGCCTGAAAAGAACGGCGTTGAAAAATTAACGGATCTCATCTGGATACTGGAACAACTCTCCAAACAAAAAGGAAGAAAACTGGCTTCGGCTGATTATGATTTTTCTCAGGCAAACGGAAGGGAACAACGCATTAACAAAGTATGTAATTATTTAGAACAGCATTTTTCAAAACCCATTGGTATTGATGAAGCTGCCAAAATCATCAACATTTCCAAGAGCGCTTTTTGTAAATTTTTTAAACGTACTACGGGTAAAACCTTTTCTGATTATCTCAATGAAATCCGCATCGGCTATGCCTGTTATCAATTATTAGAAACTGATAAACCCATTGCAAATATTGCACGGAGTGCAGGTTTTGAATCAGTATCTTATTTCAACCGGGTGTTTACAAAAAAGAAGAACAGTACACCGAGAGAATTCAGAAATGAAGCTGCATAAGCTTTTTGAATATTTGCTCATATGAAAGCTGACTGTAGATTATTGGATTTTTTTTCAGCGTTTAATCCCGTCATACGAGGGCGTCAGACAGGGGGTGCTTTTTTCTTCTTAATTAATAATTTCCGGGTCTGATTCTATTCAGTGTCAATCATCTTGCAGATGTGCAGACAGTTTAGTCTTTATTGAAGAGGCATGTTTTTTAACTCTTGCTTTTTACCTGCTACTTCTTTCTTCCATCATACACCACTTCTCCCCCGCAAATGGTTTTCAAAACTTTTGCCTGGAGTATTTGTTCAAAAGATGCGTTCATCAAATCCGTATCCAGCAATACAAAATCGGCCAGCTTTCCTTTTTCAATACTTCCTTTTTCGTTTTCTTCAAAGTTGGACCGTGCTGCCCAGATTGTCATTCCACGTATAGTTGCTTCTCGTGTTAATGCATTTTCCATTTGATAACCCTGCGCCGGCCAGCCTTTTGCATCTTTACGAAACACTGCTGCATAAAATGTTTTAAGCGGATCAATATCTTCCACCGGAAAATCAGTGCCCAGCGGTATCCATCCGTTTTGCTTTAATAAATCATTGAATGCATACGCTCCTTTTACACGTTCCATGCCCAGGCGTTGCTCAGCCCAGTACATATCGCTGGTGGCATGTGTGGGTTGCACACTTGGTACAATGCTGTACATGCCAAACAAATTAAAATCATTTGTATTCACCACCTGCGCATGTTCAATACGCCAGCGCAAATCATTTTTTTCTTTTAAATATTTTCCATAGATGTTTAAAATCGTTCTGTTGCCGCTATCGCCAATGGCATGTGTGCACATTTGAAATTTGTTTTGATAAATAACTGCAGCAACAGAATCAAAATGCGCCGGGTTCCTTAATAAAAATCCGTAATGATCTTTCTGATCACTGTATGGCTGCAATAAACAGGCGCCACGTGAACCCAATGCACCATCTGCATACACTTTAAAACTTCTAACATTCAACCGCTCCGTTTTAATCATTCCTCTTTTGAAAATGTAATCATAGTTTTTCTTTGCATCACTCAACATTACATACAAACGCATTTTCAATTCACCGCTTTTGTATGCTTGTTCAATATGCTCTACCTGTTCAAAATCCAATCCGCAATCATCAATGGTAGTGAGCCCTGCGGCAAAACAATTTTGCTGTGCTTTCAGCAATGCTTCTTTTGCCTGTGCTGCATTGGCATTGGGAATAATTTTCCCAATCAGATCAATGGCATTATCAATTAATACTCCCGTGGGCTTGCCATTTTGTACAAACACATCACCCCCAACTAATTTTGTTGATGCAGTAACACCAGCTTTCTGCAGTGCATAATCATTTACAATCGCTGCATGGCCATCAACTCTTGTAAGTATCACAGGATTGTTTGGAAAACGTTTGTTGAGTGAATCATTGATGGGAAATTCTTTTACATCCCAATCGTTTTGATCCCATCCACGGCCAATGATCCATTCACCGGCAGGAATGGTTTTAGCATAAGCATCCAAACGCTGCAGTATTTCATTCCAGCTTGCAGTACCCACCAAATCACATTCCCGCAAACCCAGGCCGTAACGGTAAAAATGAGCATGTGCATCAATAAAGCCGGGGAATAAAAATTTGCCGTTCAAATCAATTTGTTCTTTCGCCTGAAATTGCTTTTTCAGTTCTTCACTTGTGCCTGCAGCAACAATTTTTCCATCTTTCACCGCTATGGCTTCGGTTATTGAAAAGGAACTGTCAACTGTGTACACTTTTCCATTGTATAAAATCATATCAGCTTCATCAGCAGAAGAACAGCTTGTAAAAAAGATGGCTGCAAAGAGGATGGCAATACAATTACGCATAGTTTTAAAAATTGAAAACGAATGTAAGTGTAGTTGGTGATATTACTTTAAAACAGCTATAAGTTATATTAATGTATTTCTTAAGTATAGACTCACCCCTACCCTCTCTGCTTCGCAAAGAGGGAGTAGTAAACTCTCCGATTAAAATAAAACTTCAAAACTGTCGGAGGCGCCACTCTCCCTTTTCTGTTTACAGAGAAGCCCGCCCGGATGACCGGTTCGGACGGGGGACGGGGTTGAGTTACTAAACAGCAATAAACAATGCTTCACAATCACCAATAAAAATAAATTCATTTTATTCAACTCACCCCTGCCCTCTCTGCTGTGCAGGGAGGGAGTAGTAAACACTCCGATTAAAATGAAACTTCAAAACTGTTGGAGGTGCCACTCTCCCTTTTCTGTTTACAGAGAAGGAAAGGGATTGAGCTAATAAACAGCAATAAACAATGCTTCACAATCACCAATAAAAATAAATTCATTTTATTCAACTCACCCCTGCCCTCTCTG
>JAIEQM010000086.1 GCA_019747705.1 Chitinophagaceae bacterium
TGAATGGCCAGTGGGACACGGTGGTAAAGATGATTAAAAATGCAGCTTAACAGAAAGCGACAATTTTAAATGCACCCAAATATTTGGTGGATTCATTTTTTTTTTATTTCATAGTGTTAATCTTTTTTATCACTTAAATTTTTTTTATGAAAAAGCTATTTTTCAGCTTAGGTTTTTTACTCGTTTCAGTTTGTATTTATGCAACAGACGCCGGTAAGACTTTAAAAACAGAATTGCCCAAAAAGGAAAAAGTAGCCGCCGAAAGCAAAAGCAAAACAAATTCATTAGAAAATGTAAAAGCAGTTCCGATAACTTGTTGTGCTGCGGCACAGGTTAGTGTTGGCGGTTTTCCTGTGTGGTGCGTTTCTTGTGCAAGCAGTTGCGACGGGCCAAATGGTGCAAATACACTGGTGGCCGATTGTCTTATGGATATGAAGTTTATAAATTTTATATTGCAAATGTAGAAATGGTGTACTGCAATATAAAACATAGTATGAACAATTATGGTTTAAATATTTTTGTAGTTTATATAGCAGGGTTAAGCCCTGCTTTATCATATTTATTATTTGGACATACACAATCATTGTTGCCAACTGCAGTGATTGGATGCAAATGTGCTTAAAAATATGGTATAAACGGAAGCATTTTTTTATAATAAAAAAACACATGAAATGCCAATAAACAAGGGGTGCAAACATACAGGTAACTAGTATAGATATAATATCCTGCACAAACGGAACAAGTAGTAACAATGATTTAAAATAAAAATAGACACATGAAAACATTAATAACTATTTTTTGCTTATTGTTTTTTTTCTGTTCCTTTTCACAAACTTCCAAAATAAAAATTACGTATCTCAATTACTGGGATACAATTGGCATGAACCGTAAAAAAATGATCAATACCTTATTAATTGATGGTACTAAGTCGGTATCATTTTCTTTGCCAGACGAATTCAAATCTAAGGGAGTCTATCAAATAGGAACATATAAGAACTCACCTGCATATGCATATTATGATGAAACGGATAGCATAAAACTGTACGTTTTTAAGGATTTTACACAAAATGCTATGTGGTTTCAACCTAATTTTTCTTTGGTTGTTCGTAGTATTAAAACATACGTTGATACACTGCATTTATTTAATTGGTTGTTAACAAATGAAAACAAAAAAGTAGAATCATCTATTTGGAAAAAAGCAACAATGCGCTTTAGGGGCAGAAATTATACGGCGTGGTATGATGAGTCCGTTCCAATAAACCAGGGTCCATGGAAATTTGGAGGGTTGCCTGGTTTAATTACCGAAATTTATGATGACACTTACACCGTGTATTGGCACATCACTAAAATTGAAAAAACGGAAGATAGCTTACCTGTATTTCCTGTAAATGTTGTAGAAACTTTTGCTGACTTTAAAAACTTTTGCAAGGAAAAATTCTCGAGAATTAAAAAAGTTATGGAATCAATAAATAATGCATCCGACCCTAATTGCAAAAATTGTACAGGAGTTACTAAGTATGTAGAAGATAATACAGAAGAGTTAGTAACAAAAGACTAATAAAATAATTTTATTCATCCCATGCCAGTATTTGGCAGCTTTATTTTTTTGAATGTAGCGTTGTGCTTAAACGACGTAGATTTCATAGAAAGCCTAATCGAAATCTTTTTTTGGGAGTAAAAAACATAAAGGCAGTTTTTTAAAGGGCTTTACGGGGAAATCAAAGGAGAAAACAGAAGAAATGAAGTAGCATCTGGTTATTACATTTGCTTTTAAGGTAAAACAATTTTAAGCTTCTTTAATAACACACTCAGCTAAATATTTTAAACCCTATTGAACACTTGGCTGCAGCTATGGTTAAAGAATAAAGTATGTGAAATATTTTATAATTTCAGGGAGTTGTAAGGGTTATAATGCAAAATTTAGTGTCTCATTTTTCGTATATAAAATATGGATTTTATGAGAAGCTTATATAGTCCTTTCAACAAGTAAAAACAATTGTTTTTATATTAAAGTAAGATACCTGAAAAAATGATAGCCGAAGCTTAGCATATGATTCGTATTTCACTGTTTATGATTTTATTGTTTAACACACTTTGTTGTTGGACACAACAGTCTTTTAGTTTTAAAGGATTTGTGATTTCTGAAACTGATAGCAAACCTATACACCAAGCTTCCATAACCATTAAAAAAATAATTAACAAAACGGATACTCAAACTGTAGCGTTTGGTTTTACAAACGTAATGGGAGCGTATAGTATTACAGCATCTTTAGTATTAGATACAAAAGAAGTAGTTGTTTCGGTTTCACACATTTCATATGAAAAACAATCAGTTGTTATCAAACTCCTACCAAGCGACAATATAATTGAAACAAACTTTAGATTAGCAATATCAAAAAACCAACTTAAAGAAATCATCATTGAAAACAAAGATCCTGTTCGTATAAAAAAAGATACCGTTGAGTTTAAGGCAGACAGTTTTCGGACTCCGCAAACAAAAAAAATTGAAGACCTTATCAAAGGTATTGATGGTTTTAAAGTAGAGGCAGATGGCCGCATTTCCTATCGTGGTAAAGAAGTAAAAACAGTACTGTTAGATGGGGATGATTTAACCCAGGATCAATATCAATTACTTACCCGAAACTTAAGTGCCGATGTTGTGGATAAGCTGCAGGTAATTGACAATTACAATAAGAACCGTATTATGGGCAACCTGTTGGAAAGTAATGAAGCGGCCATCAATCTGAAATTTAAGAAAAACATGCTGGGTAAGCTCAATGGTAGCGGTTCTGTAGCTGGCGCTGTAGAAGGGCGGTATGAAGTGGATGCTGCGCTTGTTTTTTTAAAGAATAAATTTAAAGCGATTGGACTGTTGAATGCTAATACTATTTCAAAAGATGCTACAGGGTTGTTGCGGTATCAGGAATTTGGATCACAGGGAGCTATGCAGCAGAGAGAAGAACTCACCAAAAAATTAGTAAATGGTGCTGGTATTATTACAACGGCATCGGTTGATGCGCCTGATATTAGCAGGGAATATGTGTTAAACAACAATAACTATTTTGTGTCTCCTTTGCTTCATTATAGAATCAACAAGTCAATTAAACTTGCAATGCGTACTTATGCAGTAAAAGACAGGCTTCAATTTGAAGGAATTAATTCTACACAAACAATTATTGATGCACAAAATAACTGGAGTGTATTTAATAGTAAACTCGCAGTAAAGAATAGGCAAAATATTTCATCTGCAATAGATCTTTCACATGATAATTTGCGAAAGTTTGCAGGTAACTTAAATATGCAAATTGGGTGGGTAAACGATAAACATCAGTTTCAAAACCGCACTTCTGGTTTTTTTACAGATACCCTTGCGGAGGGTTTAACGGCTGTTAGAAGAGGCGTTGCAACTACTTATAGTGGGGCAGTAAAAATTAGTAACTATACTGTATTTGCAATTCAAAGTAATGTAAGTTACCTGCCAGAAACAACAGATTTTATAACAAAAACAAACCGGCTTCACTTGTTTTACAATATAAACAACAGCTTTCATTTATATAACCAGCAAACCCGGAGTAGTATTACAGAGTGGCAGAACAGTTTTTCTTTTTTGAACAAGAAAGGGTTAAAAACTATACGATATGGTGTAATAACTAATGGGCAGCTTATAACTATAAAAAACAAGGTAAGCGGCCTTGATAGCATTCTATCGTCTGAAAGTAAAAAAACTAATTTTTTAGACACCCGGTTTTTGTTTACTATCGGAAAGCAATTAAACGGCAAATCTGCCATACGTTTTGAAGCCAATTCCGGAATGGGGTTTGCTGCTGTTAAAACCCGCAACCAAGCCACTTTCTTTCTGTATAAAATAGGGTTGACTTATAAATATAAAATTAAAGCCTTTTCAGGGTTGGGTGTTAGTGCGGGTACTACACGTGAACTGCCCAATGTATTATGGTTTTACCCGTCAGGTATTATTTCTGCCGATGCAAGTGTTAAAGATGGAGCAACATTTGTAAAACCGATTGAGTCAGTTAATGCTTCTATTAATTTTAGTAATTTTAAATTTTCATCTAAGTTTTCACTCCTTGCCTCAATAACTGCCCGTCTGGCAAAAACTGATTATGTAAATAATAACATACTTGTTCCGCAATATTCTGTAACTACCTGGGCGGTTGCACAAAACAATCGCCAGTTTGCAGCTAATTTTGACATCGGGTTCTTCATTTTTCCTTTAAACTCCACGGTACGGTTTCGTTCCAATAGCAGTTACAGTATTAATAATGGGTTTTTAAATGCCAATGCAGTTGAAAACAAATTTTTGTTTACAAGTATCTATGCTGCATGGGTTCCCAATTTTAAATGGCCTTTGGGCTGGGAGCTAAATTTTACAAAAAACTTTTTAACCAATAAGCAAATAAGCCAGGCTTTCGCAACCAGGAATACAAACCAAACAACCGATATTTTATTTAAGCTACGCTCTAAATTTAAAGGGAACTATTACATCGGCACACAGTATAATTATCTTCAATTATCTCCCCGCCAGCAATTTCATTTATGGAGTATTTTTCAAAACTTTGAATGGAACAAGAACTTTAATATTGATTTTACAGTGCATAATGTATTTAATAAAAAATTATATACACAGCAAATCAACTCGCCAAACTCTGTTTCGCAAAATACATTTTATGGTATTGGCAGATATTTCTTGTGCAGGTTAAACTGGAGTTTTTAATCATTAGCCTAAATGTATTTATTACCTTTAAAATCTGTTTTTTGTATTCAATTAATATTTGCTTCATACGCAATACATACTTTGCATTTCAAATAGTTTGTTCATGTTTTGTTAATTGAAGATGCTAAAGTTCAGGGAAAAGAAAAAGGCCGTCTCAAAAGTAAAATAAAAGCTTCGAGAATCGCATAAACGAAAACTTCCTAGCATTTGAAAGAGGCTTTCTAAGATTTTTGATACGGACTCTTGATAAGTTTTTAAATATCCTTTTCATCAAAGGACAAATATAAATGCAAAGCTGCCAGAATAACTTTCCTGCATTTTACCCCCGCCGTTTCCAGCATTTTTTTGATGCAATAGATGCATCGCTGCCGTTATACTTATCACTCAAATAAATCACTTCTGCAATTCCTGATTGAATGATTGCTTTAGCACACTCGTTACATGGGAATAACGCAGTATAAATTCTGCAACCATGTAAATCCATACCAATGTTGTTGAGAATGGCATTGAGCTCTGCATGACATACATACGGATATTTTGTTTGCAAAAATTCTCCCTGCTTTTCCCAGGGAAATGAATCATCATCACAACCTGCAGGCAGGCCGTTGTACCCTGCACGAACGATTTTATTTTTTTGATTCACAATGCAGGCACCTACTTGTGTGGATGGGTCTTTACTTCTTTTAGCTGAGAGAAGCGCTACTCCCATAAAATATTCATCCCATGAAATATAATCGGTTCGTTTGCTCATAGCACATAATTAGAGCTGCTAAAGTAAAGTAAATTTAAAACTGAGTGTAAACCTCCGGGGTTTTATAATGCACTTTGATTTTGTAAATAGGATTGCTAAACCACGGAGGTTTTTTATTTACCATCAGCTTTATACTCCAGCAAATCACCAGGCTGACAATCCAATGCTTTGCACAGTGCTTCCAGTGTGCTGAAACGAACTGCTTTTGCTTTTCCTGTTTTTAAGATGGAAAGATTGGCCAGCGTTAAATCCACTTTTTCAGCAAGCTCAGTTAAACTCATCTTGCGTTTGGCCATCATTACATCTACGTTTACGATGATAGGCATGGTTATACAGTTAACTCGTTTTCAGATTGAATTTCAATTCCTCTTTTAAATATTTGTGCAATTACAAAAAGTACCACACTCATAAATATCCAAACATCTGCACCTGCAATACGCAGTTTATGAATGCCGGGCATCGTTACTCCTTTACTCACCAGCCAATCCGTATAATTTGTTCCCCACACTGAAAAGAAACTGATGCCCAATGCGATATAACCGATGATGAGTATGAAGCGCCGCATTTCCATGTTGAAGGGTTTGGATAAATCTAATTTCTTGTCGTACAAGAACTTTACGATCACAAAAAACATAATTGCTCTTAATAGAGCTACAATATTGATGAGCGCCATTTCAGTAATAAAATGGCTTTTACCGAATTGATACAGGCTTAACAGGTTCAGGTGATTCCAAAAAAATTCGGCGCCCTGAGGATTGATGGCCAGCGTGTAAATCATATTAAACAAAAAGCCGCCTGCTTCCATGCAAACACCAACGAAAATAATCCATACGATAACAGTTAGAACTGTAAGTAAATGCTTTGTGGTAATTTTGATTTCCATGAGAATGATTTTTAATGACAGTGCAAATATAGATAAACATTTATTGATAAACAATAAATACTTTAAAATAAGCGAAAAATTTATTTCAGACGCCCATTCCTTGAACCCGGGTGATTTTTGAAGTTCATTGATAAGTACTTGTGTTCAAAATAGTTAAATGGATGAGATTGATTCAGCAGCTTGTATTGCTCAATTGGAAAACGGAACGATGAAACGAGCGTGGCAAATACGCTCCCTCGTACGCATATCTGCTTGTTACCAAACCATGTTCTCAATAAAAGCCATTTATGGCTTTTATATTTTTTTGTATTAATCCGTGTGCATTCGTGCAATCCGTGGCAAAAAAATTTGTAGCACAAAAAAATCCCGCCTCATCAGCGGGATTCATTTTTATATGGCGGGGGATTAGTTGAGATTTCTGAAATCAACGGGCACCAGTTTGCTCACACCTGCTTCCTGCATGGTAACACCATAAATTACATCCACCGCACTCATCGTTTGTTTGTTGTGGGTAACAATGATGAACTGTGAGTTTTCGCTGAACTTGCGAATCATATTGGTGAACTTGCCCACATTGGCATCATCCAGCGGTGCATCCACCTCATCCAAAATACAGAAAGGTGCAGGCTTGATGAGATAGATAGCAAAGAGCATAGCCGTAGCCGTTAGTGTTTTTTCACCACCGCTCAACTGTGTAATGCTGCTGGGGCGTTTGCCTTTTGGTTTGGCAATAATATCAATTCCTGTTTCTGCAAGATTCTCTGGATTTTCCAAAACCAAATCAGCCGTATCTTCTTCAGTAAACAACGCTTTGAATACTTTCTGGAAATTTTCACGTACCGCATTAAAGGTTTCAAGGAATTTCTGATTGGCCTTGGCTTCCACTTCCTGTATGGTTTGCAACAAACTTTCTTTGGCGCTTACGAGGTCATTCTTTTGTTCTAAAATAAACTCATAACGCTTGCGCATTTCTTCAAATGCTTCAATAGCTGTAGGGTTTACTTCGCCCAGATTTTCCAGACGTTTCTTCATCCGGTCAACTCTTGCCTGTAAATCTTCCGTGCTTTCTTCTCCAATACGGGGCTCATCCATCACATCTTCAAGATTTACACGGAACTCCACACTCAAACGTTCTTTGGTTCCTGCCAAATGCAGTTTCAAATCATTGAGCTTATCTTTAATTTCATTGAGCAAATGGTCAACCTGCTCTTTGTCTTTTATTAAATGACGCAGCTCGCTTTCTTTTTCGCCCAGCAGGTTGCGGAGATTGTAATACGCCTGGTCTGCTGTATTTAATTTCAACTCTTCATCTTCTTTACTGCGAATTAAATCAACCAGCAAAGTTTCTACACTCTGCAACGCATCAGCACTTTCAGTAATCTGCAAACTTGTTTCGCCCAATTGACTGGAGTTGTTTTCAATTTGACTGCGCAAATCATTCAACTGGTTTTGTTTGAAATCAAACTCCTGTTTTAATGCTGCTACTTTGCTCTGCTGACGGGTTACATTCAAATTATAATCATTGTACTGCTGATTGGCTTCGTTGTACAATTGCTCAGCAGCTAAAAACTCCTGTTCAATTCCTTCCAGTTTATCAGCAAGTACTTCCAACTGTGAATTGTATTTTTCCAGTTCATCTTTATAACTGCTCTGCTTTTCATGCACATCTTCCAGTTGTGCTTCTAAATCTTCTAAGCGGTGTACAGCCGTGCTTTCGTTATGGCGGAGGTTTTCAATTTTGTTTTCAATGCCATAAACCATGTTCACTAATTGATTAATGGCCGTTTCTGTTTCCTTAATTGCATTTTCCTTCAACTGCTCATTAAAACCAATCACTTCATTGTGGCGCATCTGGATGCTGTGTTTTAAATCCAGCACCACTTTTTCCTGTGCCAGAATTTCTTCATGCAGACGCTCTAAATTTTTTGCACGGCCCAGTTTGTTTCCTTCAAACAATCCCACGCTGCCACCGCTCAACGTATATTTCCCTTTAAAGAATTTGCCATTCTTTTCCACCACAGTTCCTGTAAATCCTTCAGGTAATGTTTCTCCATTTTGTGCAATCACAACTTGCCCAAGCAAATAATTAGCAAGTGATTGATAACGCCCATCCACATCTACCACGCTCAATGCAGTTACTGTTCCAAAAGGCGCTTCATTCAAAACAGCACGACCATTAAACTGATCCAGCAAAAAGAAATTCGCTTTTCCTTTTTGATTGTTGTGCAGCAAATTCACTGCAACCATGGCGTCCTGCAAATTTTCAGCTACATAATAGTTGAGATAAGGCTCCAGCAAATTTTCAATAGCTGTTCTGTATTCTTCTTTCACCACCATCACATCACTCAGTAGCGGAACGTCTCTGCGCCATCCTTCATTGTTGTGCAAATACTTTACACTTTCAGGATAGCCTTCCATGCTTTCAACCAAACTCTTCAATAAATCATGTTCATTACGGCGGCTGTCTAATTTCCTGTTTTCATCCGCAAGCTGGTTACGTAATCCTTCCAGTTCACTTTGTGTTTGCAGAATCTGCTCTTTGGTTAATTCATGTTGCTGCTGCAATTGCTGCAACTCTTCACGGCGGTTATTGAGTTCGTATTCTTTTTGTTTCTTTTCTTCATCCAACTGCTGCAATTGCTGCTTGCGGTTGGTTTGTTCTTCTTTCAGTTGAAAGATGCTGCGTTGCAAATTCTGTGCGCCTGTTTCACTTACAGCAACATTTTTCTCTGCTTCAAACTGGTTGCGTTGAATGGCTTGTGTTTCTTTACGCACTTCATCAATACCACTGCGTTTTTCATCAAACACTTTTCGTTTTTCTTCAACCGCAGTTCTTAACGTATCTACTTGCGTTCCTAAATTGTTGAGTTGATTTTCTTCATCAGTAATTTGCTGCTGTGTAAAGCTGATGCTTTCTTCAATGCCTTTTAATTGTCCGCCTGCTTTTTGCAGAAATTCATTAAGACTTCCTTCTTTTTCACGCAGGTAAACAAGGCGTTGCTGTGCAAGATTTTTATCATTCTCTTTGGTGCGCAGGTTTTGCAGCAAATTATTAAAGGCATGCTGCATCTGCTGCAGCTCTTTTTCTTTCTCAATAAAACCAAGGCGTTCCTGTTCCAGTCCTGCTTCATCACCAGCAATTTTTGCTTCCAGTTCAACCTTGCGGTTTACTTCATTTTCCTGCTGCTCATTCAAAGTTTTCCAGGTAATATTAAAACCTTCCAATGCAGCTTTAGCCAGTTCAATACTTGCTTCACGGTATTCTTTTTTAATCTCGTGATATTTCTCTGCTTTCTTGGCCTGGTTCTCTAATGTCTTTAGTTGATTGTTGATTTCAAATAACAAATCTTCAATACGTGCAAGGTCCTGCTCCGTAGCATCCAGTTTATTCTTGGCTTCTTTCTTACGTGTTTTGTAAATGGAAATTCCTGCAGCTTGTTCCAGCATACGGCGGCGACTGTTCTCTTTGTCTTTGATGATGTCATCCACCATGCCCAGTTCAATAATGGCATAACTGTCTGTACTCACACCTGTATCCATAAACAGGTTTTGAATATCTTTCAAACGGCATTGCACATCATTCAAACGGTATTCACTTTCGCCACTTTTATAAAATTTACGTGTAACCGTTACAGTGTTAAACTCAGTGGGTAATAAGTTACGTGTGTTTTCAAATGTCAAACTCACTTCAGCAAGTCCCGATGCACTTCTTGTTCTTGAACCATTGAATACAAGGCTCTCTAAATTCTCACTGCGCAGGTGGCTTATTTTTTGTTCACCAATTACCCAGCGTATGCTGTCAACAATATTACTTTTGCCGCAGCCGTTGGGGCCGATGATACCTGTAACACCTTCATCAAAACTCACCACAGTTTTATCGGCAAAACTTTTAAATCCTTTAATCTCTAAACTCTTTAATCTCACAGTATTTTCATTTTATGGAAGGCGACAAATATAAAGATTCAACGGGCAAAGAAACCGTATTATGCAAATGTTAACCGGATAGTTATCAACCTGTTTTCAACAGATTGTGGATAAGAGAATTTTGAATATGATTTTTTTGTAGTCAGCAGCAGGAAGATTCAGGAACTATGGTGGCGTCGCACATGCAGACGCTTTCGATCTGCATCCAGACCTTTAGCGTCTGGACTCTTGTACTATTGAATTTTATTGGCCATTGATTTCTACGATGTCTCCGGACTTAGCAGCTTTAAGCAAATAGTCTCTCACTATTTCATTTTACTTGTTCCTTGCTATTATCCTGTCAGAGACAGGATGCATAGTGCTTCAAAGTCTGGAGACTTTGAAGAGCAGTTATTATTTACACTCTCGTGAGTAAACTAAGTTGTGGCCAAATTTTTTGTTGCTGACAAGCCGGCGATTTCCATCTTTAAATATTATGCGATTGCTAAAATCTTGAATGATTCTTCAAATGGTATTCCTAACTTATTCTTGAATTTACTTTTGAGACTTGGCACTAGTAATGAAGTAACTATAAAATTTCTGCCATCTTTCATTTTAATAGCACAAAAGCAATATTCTCCAAAAGAATAAACACCTGTACCTCCACCATAGCTTCCAACGAATTTTACGCACTCGATTTCATTAAAATTTGCTTTGATTTTGATATCAGGTTCGTCAAACTGAAAACTGTTATTTGCCACATCTAATATAAAAACAGAGTTTTTATTCAATAAATAATGATTGTAATGAACCCAAACAGTAGGAAGAATTTGAGTTAAAAATAAAAGAAGAAATAACCAGTAAAAATAAGCAGTTGGTATAGTAAATCTGAAATACCAGATGTATAAGACAAATAGTATTGCATCTGTTATGATTAGATGAGATAGCATTCTCAGGTGATCAATTAATCGAATCTTATATTTCATTCAAATTCATTAATTAGCAGCCAGCGCCCTCTTATACAACTGCACCGCATTTTCATATCCCAGATACAAAGCATCACAGATTAATGCATGGCCAATGCTTACTTCTTCAATCCAGGGAATAGTTTTAATAAAGTAATTGAGGTTTTGTAAATCCAGGTCGTGCCCGGCATTAATTTCCAGCCCCATACTTCTTGCACGGGTGGCTGCCACAAGATATGCCTGTACAGACTCCCGTTTATCCGCTGCAAAATTTTTGGCATAGCGTTCCGTATAAAGTTCAATACGGTCAGTTCCTGTTTCCAAAGCACCTTCAATCATCCGCACTTCGGGGTCCACAAAAATGGAAGTACGGATGCCTGCATTTTTAAACACTGAAATCATTTCCTGTAAATAGGCTTTATTCTTGATGGTGTTCCATCCATGATCGCTGGTAAGCTGGCCGGTAGTATCCGGCACCAGTGTTACCTGTGTGGGTTTTACTTCCAGCACCAGATCAACAAATGATTGCTCCCTGCAATTGCCTTCAATATTCAATTCTGCAGTAATGATTTTTTTGATTTGACGCACATCATCATAACGGATATGCCTTTGATCTGGTCTTGGATGCACCGTTACACCATCAGCCCCAAAAAGCTGTGCATCAACAGCAGCTTTAACTACGTCGGGTCGGTTTCCGCCACGGCTGTTGCGGATGGTGGCAAATTTGTTGATATTAACGGAGAGTTTGGTCATGATTCAAAGTTATGATGCAAAACGAACAGAACAAGAGTAAATTGAGTTAACCCGGAGAACACTGCTAAATCTCTGTTTCTTCTTTCTTTGCGGTTAGCAAGTTAAATAAATGCCCTGCAGTTCTTGGCTCCGCACCTGCACGGCAGCTTACCATCATGATGTGTTTCTCCATAATCTGCAGTAAGCTCCTCTCCTTTTTTGATAGCCCGCTTGCTGTAGAACTCCACTTTGCCATACGCCCTTCGTAAATACGTATTGGCATCGCAGGAATGATTAATATAGGAAAGTTCATTACGGTTTACACTTGCATCTAATGCAATGGGTTCATTGTCAAATTCCACCATCAGCAATGCAGCGCCGGGTTGTTTTTTTACTCTTCGCATGGCTTCACGAAAGCTGATGATTTCTCCCGTCATATTGCCCAGCTTTCTCCTTGCAGGAATAGATTGTAAAGCATAAGCTCCTTTACCTGCTATCTTACTTGCTTTTACTGCTATTGAATAGTTCATATTTTGTTTTTTTCATTATAGTATTGTGGTACTATATTTTGCCATTATAGTATCCCGGTACTATAATTGATTCTGAAGGTTTAAATCAGTTTCAGGATTGTGCCGGATACAATACCTGTAATAAAACTCAGCAATGTGCCAATGAGCACATATTCTGTTTGCCGCTGGGAATGTTCGCCTTTTAAATCATTAAAACGTAATACAGATTTTGCAGCAATTAAAATCCCCACTCCTTCATACCTCCCGGCAAGAATGCAGGAAAGAATGATAATCCGTTCCAGCATACCAATCCATTTGCCTGCATCTTTTAAACTGTCAGTAATAATGGGTGCTTTTGCTTCAGTTAAATGGTTGCGCCAGTTTTGTGTGGCAAGTTGAATTAAAAAAGCCGCCGGAAAAATATTGAACAGGAATACAGCAACTACCAGCCACCCTTTTGGTTGCTGCCAAATGGCAACTGCTGATGCAGCAATATGCTGCCACTGCCGGTAAATTATCAGCCAGCACATTAAAAGAATGAACAGGTGCAGCAACTGATCCAGCAAAAAGTAAATTAAAGTATCGGGCTTTTTTACTTTCCAAACGTCAATGAAAATATGTGAAAGAGATACAACAGGCAATAACCACCATGTATCCAACCGTCCGGTAAAAGCCCAAACGCCTGCCCCGTGTAATAAACCGTGCAGGTATAACCAGCCGCTTGTAAAACCTTTTGTTTTCTTACTGCTGATCCATGATACTGGCTGCAGCGGAAAATCAAAAAGAAAATGCGCCACCATCCATTGAAATAAAATAGTAAGGTTCTCCATCTCAGTCAGCTTTATTCTGAATTTGTTGATAACGGTTTACAGCAGCCTGTATAATAACCCAGCCTCCTGCTTTGAGCCGCTGATGTACAGAAGGTTGTTTGATGCGTAATACTTTTGCCACCTGCTGCTGTGTTTTATTTTCCAGCATACGTGCAATAGCTACTGCCTGCGGAGCCGTGGTACGCTGCAATACATAATTGAGCACTACATTATGCACCGCCCATTCTTTATTCAGCTCATCGGTTTCAAAAGCAATGGCAATACGGTTATCAGCATTCTTTATGGCATCCAGGCACCGTCCTGATAACTGAAATGCTGTTCCGTCAGAAGTGGATAAAGATTTGGTGAGCAATGATATTTTTCCAATTCCAAAGCCTGTGCGCATTTCAAAACCTTCCTGCAGCAGCATCATATGCAGCCATAATAACTGCCGTAATGCTTCACTGCTTTTTTTCTTCCACAAAAGCTGGATGCTGTCGCCACGGCTCACTTCATACACTATCTCTTTGTTTTCCAGCTTCAGCACATGCATACATTTTTTAATAACAGCAAGCAGCCTGCGCCGTTTGGCTGCAGACAGCTTTGAAGATTGAACAATATCAACAGAAGCAACTGCGGGGTTCATTGTTCAAATATAGGCTTTAAATACTATAATGGCAAATTATAGTATCCTGGTACTATAATTATGCATTATAGTACTGTAGTACTATAATCGTTCAGAAGGGATTTTCGCCATCGCCATTACCTTCCTTCTTCCATTAACAGCTTTTCGAGGGCGGGCCGCTATACTGATGAAGGATTGATGAAGCTTCATTGCACGAAACAGTTGCTTACTGTGCTGCGATGTGCAGAAGCAGTTTTTGTTTTGTACATTGCAACTTTTACAGCTATGGCATACAGTTCCTCAGAAGCCTGTTTACAGGATTTGGAAAAGCACGGGCATCTTATCCGTATAAAAGAAGAAGTGGATCCGTATTTGGAAATGGCCGCCATTCACCTGCGTGTATATGAAGCCAAAGGTCCGGCTTTAATGTTTGAAAATGTAAAAGGAACAAAGTACCGTGCCGCTTCCAACATCTTTGGCACACTGGAACGAAGCAAGTTTATTTTCAGAGATACATTTGCCCTTGTTCAAAAATTGATTGAATTGAAAGGCGATCCCATCAAAGCCATTAAACATCCCGTTAAAAATTTTACAACCGGTTTAGCTGCATTAAAAGCATTGCCCAAAAAAACTTCATCCCATTCATTTGAAGAAATAAAGATTTCTGATGTACCATTGATACAGCACTGGCCCATGGATGGAGGCGCCTTTGTTACACTTCCGCAGGTTTATACAGAAGATGCAGATAAGCCAGGCATCATGAATGCAAACCTGGGTATGTACCGCATTCAGCTAAATGGTAATGAATATGAACTCAACAAAGAAATTGGATTGCATTATCAACTGCACCGTGGCATTGGCGTGCATCAAACAAAAGCCAATGCCAAAGGATTACCGTTGAAAGTAAGTTGTTTTGTGGGCGGCCCTCCGTCGCACACATTAAGTGCAGTGATGCCTTTGCCTGAAGGGATTAGCGAAATGACCTTTGCAGGTGTGCTGGGCGGAAGAAGATTCCGTTACAGTTACGATGCATTGGGCAATGCCATCAGCAATGATGCCGATTTTGTGATTACCGGTGAAGTGCATCCGCATCAAAATAAACCAGAAGGCCCTTTTGGTGATCACTTGGGTTATTACAGTTTAACACATCCTTTTCCATTGATGAAGGTGAACAAAGTGTATGCAAAGAAAAATGCCATCTGGCCATTTACAGTTGTGGGAAGACCACCACAGGAAGACACGAGCTTTGGCGAATTGATTCATGAATTAACTGGCGATGCCATACAACAGGAAATACCAGGATTGAAAGAAGTACATGCAGTTGATGCAGCAGGTGTGCATCCTTTGTTGCTGGCTATAGGAAGTGAACGTTATACTCCTTATATGCCAGCCAAACAACCGGCTGAGATTTTAACGATTGCCAATCATGTGTTAGGTACAGGTCAATTAAGCTTGGCCAAGTTTTTATTTATTACGGCTGATGATACCAATCAATTGCATGCGCATGATGTGCCGCCATTTTTACAATATGTTTTTGAACGGATTGATTTAACCCGTGATTTGCATTTTTATACCAACACCACCATCGATACGCTTGATTATTCCGGCACAGGATTGAACAGCGGCAGCAAATTGGTACTGGCTGCTTACGGAGAACAAAAAAGAGAATTGTGCAAAGAGGTTCCTGCTGCTTTAAAAGAATTGAATGGTTTTGAAAATGCACAACTTTGTATGCCGGGTGTAATTGCATTGCAAACAAAGAAGTTTACAACCTATGAAGAAGCGGTTGCAGAAATGGAGGCCCTCAACCTGCAACTTGTAACCAGTAACCTGCAACAAATAATTCAAATCATCATCTGCGACGACTCCTCATTCACCGCTGCCAACCTCCGCAATTATTTATGGGTGAGTTATACAAGAGTAAATCCAAGTCATGATGTATATGGCATCCATTCATTTATTGAAAACAAACATTGGGGTTGTAAGGGTCCGCTTGTGTTTGATGCAAGATTAAAACCACATCATGCACCGCCTGTAGAAAAAGATCCGGTTGTTGAAAAAAAGATTAACCGGTTGTTTGATAAAGGAGGGAGTTTGCATGGCGTACTGAAATAACTATTTGAGCAGTTCATCCAATTTCTTTTCTAATTCTTCTCCCCGCAAATTCCTGGCGATAATGATTCCCTCAGGGTTAATTAAAAAATTAAATGGAATAGCAGAGATACCATACAGCGCTGCCGCAGCATTTTCCCATCCTTTTTTTAAATCACTCACCTGCTTCCAGCTATATCCATCCTCTTTTATTGCTTTGAGCCATTTATCTTTATTATCATCCATGGATACCCCAAAAATTTCAAAGTTCCTGGTTTTAAATTTTTCATAGGCCTTTACCAGGCTGGGGCTTTCCTGTCTGCAGGGGCCGCACCAGCTTGCCCAAAAATCCACCAGCACATATTTTCCTTTAAAAGAAGATAATGAAATATCTGCTCCTTCAGGGGAAGGAAGCGTAAAATCAGTGGCAGCAACACCTGCCATACTCTTTTTATATAATGCAATCATCGTTGCCATTTCTTTTCCCTGCTCACTGTTTTGTAATGATGGGGAAAGCAAATGAAACATCGGCTCTGCTTTGGCTGCATCCATTTCGGTAATTAAAACACGGTTTAAGAAATACATTGAAACAGCAGAAGAAGGGCGCTGCTTTACAAATTCCAGCTGCTGTTTATAGAAGATATCTGATAAGCTGTTATATAAATTTTGGATTCCATTCGCTATAGTGTTGTTCTTTGCAATAAGATACTGGCGGTACACTTCATTCATTTTCGATTCAAGTGTATTCAAACCTTTTACTTGCCGGGTGTAGTTATAAAAATCATTCACCGCATCAGACCCTTTCACTTCTGCATTGCTTAAATATTTTTTTGTGGTAATGGTAATAATGCCACTATCTAAAAACAATTCCAGTTCGTTCTGTGCAAATTCATCTGCATTAAATTTTTGATTGGGTGATGGGTTAACTTCCTGCAAACTTAAAGTGGCATAAACAGGTGCATCAACTGTTCCTTTAATTGTAAACTTTCCGTTTACTGCTTTGGCTTCTTCGGCAGTGGCGCCATTGTTCCAGCTTAACAATACGGTATATTTTTTAGCAGAAGCAGGCAATGTTCCGTTAACCGTAAAAGGCTTTTCCTGTGCGTTTGCCCACAGGCAACCCAGCACCCAGCAAACAGCAGCAAGTAGTTGTTTCATTAATTCGTTTTGAAAATTTCAGCAAGCTTTGAATTCAATTCTTCGCCCCGCAAATCTTTGGCAATAATTTTTCCGTTAGGATCAATTAATAAGTTACGGGGTATAGCAGAGATGCGGTACATACGGCCCACTTCATTTCCCCAGCCTTTTAAATCGCTTACATGTGTCCAGGTTAAGTTGTCCTGTGTAATGGCCTGCAGCCAGCGTTGTTTATCCTGGTCAAACGAAATACCAAATACCGTAAAATTTTTCTCCTTGTATTTATTAAATGCTGCAACTAAGTTTGGATTTTCAACTCTGCACGGGCCACACCAGCTTGCCCAGAAATCAACCAGTACATATTTCCCTTTGAAAGAGGAAAGGGAAATCATATTACCATTCACATCAGCCTGTGAAAAATCTATAGCATCAGTACCCACAGCGCCAATCATGCTTTCTTTTACAATATTACCCACCATCCGTCCGTAATAACTTTTTTTACTCACATCTTCCAGCTTTGCATAGCGTACCTGCAGCATTTCAGGTTGCTGAAAAAAGTTGTATAAAAGCAAAAGCAACAAGGGTGTTACTACTGATGATTTATTAGCTTCCAGGTATTCATCAGCTTTTACATTTATTTCTGAAACCAGTGTAGTTACAATCTGGTACAATGAATCCTGTTTGGATTGATTGGCAGGATTGGTAATCATTCTGCCCAACTGATCCAAACGGAAAAAATAAGGATCAAACTTTGTACGGAATGCAACAAATGAATCATGAACAGCTGAGCCTGTTACTTTACCGGTGAGCAATGAATCTTTTTGAGCAGTTACTTTAAAATCAGCGGCTTCCAGGAATATTCCCATGTTTTGTTTACTTCCATTGTATGTGAGCACATACAAGGCAGGCTCTGTGATGGTTCCCTTCAATTCAAACTTCCCCTTCTTTGCTTTTGTTCTTGCAATAGCTTCATTATTGGGGTTATCAAAATGCAATGTTATTTCTGTGGTATCAGGCAAGCCCTTAATAACACCGCTGATGGTAAACGGTTGCTGTGCTTTTGTAAACAATACAGCCAGCAGCAGGAATATGGATAATAAACTCTTCATACCTATTTTGAATGACGTTGTTTTAAAACATAAGTAACATCCTGTAAAGAAACATCTTTTGCCCTTAATAAAACCATAAAGTGAAACAGTAAATCAGCCGCTTCGTTCAAAAATAATTCTTCATTATTGTCCTTAGCTTCAATAATTACTTCTGTTGCCTCCTCTCCCACTTTTTGTGCAATTTTATTAATTCCTTTATTAAAAAGTTGTCGCACATAAGACGATTCATCACTGCTCTTACGGCGCAGATCAATTATATCCTGCAGATAATACAGAAAATCATCGCTGTGATTTTTTTCACTCCAGCAGGTATCTGCACCTGTATGACAGGTAGGCCCCAATGGTTCTGCTTTAATCAGCAATGTATCGTTGTCACAATCCAGCAACACCTGTTTTACATTCAGGAAATTGCCACTCTCTTCACCCTTTGTCCATAACCTTTGTTTGCTACGGCTGTAAAACGTAACCTGCCCGCTGCTTTCTGTTTTTGCAAATGCCGCTTCATTCATAAAGCCAAGCATTAATACTTTGCTGGTTTTATAATCCTGGATGATGGCCGGCATCAATCCGTCTTTGTATTTTAAAAATTCTGGTTTCATTTTTTTTGTTGAGTCATCGTTCATCTTACTATTGAGCTGCGGTGGCGCCTGTCCCGCCTTATGCGGGGTCGCACTCTTGTACTGATTATCTTTATTCAACACCCACCCCTCACAATCAATGTTTATGTTTAACACTCCGCCACCCCTCCCGGGAGGGGATAATCATCTTACAAATTTAAACTCTTATAGCTATATCTCTTTTCTTCAAATAATTTTTCAAAGACGATATTTCAATTTCTTTGAAATGAAAAATACTCGCTGCCAAAGCTGCATCGGCATAAGCATCTTCAAACACTTCTGCAAAATGCTCCATGGTACCGGCACCACCACTTGCAATTACAGGCACAGGCAATGCAACAGAAAGCAACTTTGTTATATCCAGTGCAAACCCTTGTTTGGTTCCATCGTTATTCATGCTGGTTAATAAAATTTCCCCGGCACCCAAATCAACTGCCTGCTTTGCCCAGTCAAAACACTTCACATCGGTCTTTGTTCTTCCCCCATTCAAATACACATACCATTCTCCATCTGCTTCTTTTTTGGTATCAATAGCTAATACACAACATTGGCTCCCGGCAGCTTTGGCAATGGCTTCAATTAATGATGGATTTTGAAAAGCCGCTGTGTTCACACTTACTTTATCTGCACCACTGTTGAGCAATACATCCAGATCTTCAATACTTTTTACTCCTCCACCCACTGTAAACGGAATATTTACATGTCTTGCAATATTTTTTACCAGTTCACTTAATGTTTTTCGTTTTTCAACCGTTGCAGTAATATCAAGAAACACCAGTTCATCAGCGCCCTGTTGTGCATACAATGCACCCAGTTCAACAGGATCACCGGCATCACGCAAATCAATAAAGTTGGTGCCTTTTACAGTGCGTCCGTCTTTTATATCCAAACAGGGAATAATTCTTTTAGTGAGCATAAATAAAAAAGGCTTCCTGCAAAAGCCCCTGCGAAGTTAACAAATTGAGATGATGATCAGGGTCTTGGTAAAACACCCGGCAATATCCTTCCTGCACCAATAAATTTACGGCTCCAGTAGGTATCATTCAAATCACTGATCATTACGCCGCCTGATGTAGAGGCATGAACAAACTTCTTGTTATGAAGATAAACACCCACATGGCTCACACCACCCCTTGTATTAAAAAAAACCAAATCACCTTCATGCAAATCACTTACAGGAATCCAACTGCTTACTGAATGTTGTTCTCTTGCAGTGCGTGGTAACTGAACGGCAAATACGCCCAGTATTAACGTTTGTACAAATGCACTGCAGTCAACTCCTTTTTTGGTGGTACCGCCCATGCGGTAAGGTGTTTTCCACCATTCATCAATTAAATTATACAATGCTGTTTTTGACAAAGTTTCAACCGGCACATTTAACTGGATGGCATATTTAAACTGATTCACACTGTAAGTTTCAAGCGGCGAACCGAAACCACTTACCTGTTTTACGCTGAATGAAGGTGAGTTCCTGCTGCTCTTTGTTGAAACAGGGTTGCCATCAGGCTTTATAGCAATATCTTCAATAAAAGGAGAATTATTTTGCTGTGTTTGCCGGGGAGTTGGTGCAGGTTGAAACATATTCTTAAGCCCGGTGCAGCCTGAGAATAAAATTATCAGCAATATGAAAATCACTCCATTCTTCACATATTGAATTTTAAGGTGCAAATTTAAAGCTTATAGCCCAACAAGGCAAGCATAGCGCCATATTTGCAGTCATTAACATCAAATCAGGCTCATTATTGCCTTTATTAGTTATACAAACGCTTGCAACAGATTAATAATTGTCCATTACAACTGACAGAATTGTGGATTAAATCTTCTTACAAAGTAAATTGCAATCGTCAAATTTGCTGATATACTTACTATTAAAAGACTTTAAGGATACATGTGCCAATTTTCACACTTACACGTTCACACACAATATTCGTTACTGGATGGCGCCGCTTCTATTGATGCATTGTATAAAAAAGCAATGGCTGATAATATGCCGGCATTGGCCATTACTGATCATGGCAATATGTTTGGCGCTTTCAATTTTGTAGCAGAGGCATACAAACATAAAAATGAAGATGGGAGTTTAAAAGTAAAACCGATTGTTGGTTGCGAATTTTATTTAACGGAGAACCGTCATATCAAAACCTTCAGCAAAGAACAAAAAGACAACCGCTTTCACCAGGTATTGCTGGCAAAAAATGAAACAGGCTATAAAAATTTGGTAAAGCTTACATCGCTTGGTTTTATTGAAGGGATGTACAGTAAGTATCCACGTATTGATAAAGAACTCCTTCATAAGTATCACGAAGGATTGATTGCCACTACCTGCTGTCTTGGCGCCATGGTACCGCAACTGATTTTAACCAAAGACGAAGAAGAAGCAGAAAATGAATTCAAATGGTGGCTGAATATTTTTCAGAAAGATTATTATGTGGAAATTCAGCGGCATGGATTGGCAGAACAGGATAAAGTGAATGCAGTATTGCTGAAGTTTGCCAAAAAGTATAATGTTAAAGTGATTGCATCGAATGATTCACATTATGTGGATCAAACTGATTTTAATGCGCATGATATTTTACTTTGCATTAATACGGGTGAAAAACAATCCACTCCGGCGCTGAGAGAATTTACAGATGATGATGTGAGCGTAAAAAACAAACGCTTTGCGTTTCCCAATGATCAGTTTTATTTCAAGAGCACGGCTGAAATGAAAAAAGTGTTTGAAGATATTCCTGATGCCATTGATAATACCAATGAAATTGTTGATAAGGTTGATTTGCTCAACTTAAAGAAAGATATTCTGCTGCCTGCCTTTCCTATTCCAAAAGAATTTCAGATACATGAAGATGCTAATCTCAACCAATGGGAATATTTAAAACACATCACTTACAAAGGAGCCAAAGACCGCTATCATGAAATTGAAGAACACATCCGTGAGCGCATTGACTTTGAACTCTTCACTGTAAAAACAATGGGCTTTGCCGGTTACTTCCTCATTGTAAGCGATTTCATTAAAGCAGGAAGAGACATGGGTGTGTTTGTGGGTCCGGGCCGTGGTTCTGCAGCAGGAAGTGTGGTGGCTTATTGCATCGGCATTACCAATATTGATCCCATTAAATATAATTTGCTGTTTGAGCGTTTCTTAAATCCTGATCGCAAATCAATGCCGGATATTGATACAGACTTTGATGATGAGGGCCGTCAGAAAGTTATTGATTATGTAGTTGATAAATATGGCAAGGCGCAGGTAGCACAAATTATTACCTATGGCACCATGGCTGCAAAAAGCAGTATTGCAGATGTGGCACGTGTAATGGATTTGCCATTGGCAGAAAGCCGTGCTTTATCAAAGCTGGTTCCTGAACGACCCGGTGTTTCATTGAAGCGGGTTTTGCATGCACCACTTACCGGTGAAAAAAGTTTATCAGAAAAAGAAGGACTTGGTGGAGATGAGCTTGATTCAGTAAAAAAAATCAGGCAGATTTATAATGGTGATGATTTGCCTGCACGCATTTTACATGAAGCAGAAATTCTGGAAGGCTCTGTTCGCAACACAGGCATTCATGCTGCAGGCATCATCATTGCACCTAAAGATTTAACGGAGTTGATTCCTGTTTGTACTTCTAAAGAATCAGAACTCTGGCTCACACAAATTGAAGGCAATGTGATTGAAGATGCAGGTGTTATCAAGATGGATTTTTTGGGTTTAAAAACACTCAGCATTATTAAAAATGCCCTGGCGCTCATCAAACAAAATCATGATATTGAAATTGATATTGATAACATTCCCTTAGATGATGCTAAAACATTTGAACTCTATCAGCATGCAGCCACTATCGGAACCTTCCAGTTTGAAAGTGTGGGTATGCAAAAGTATCTGCGTGAATTAAAAGCTGATCAGTTTGGCGATTTAATTGCCATGAATGCCTTGTACCGGCCCGGGCCACTTGCCTACATTCCCAACTTTATTGACCGTAAACATGGAAAAGAACTTATTACCTATGATTTGCCTGAAATGGAAGAATACCTTAATGAAACCTACGGCATTACGGTTTACCAGGAGCAGGTGATGCTGCTGGCGCAAAAACTTGCAGGCTTTAGTAAAGGTGATGCAGATGTATTGCGAAAGGCCATGGGTAAAAAGCAAAAAGCGGTGCTGGATAAAATGAAAAAACAGTTTATTGATGGCGCCACTGCCAAAGGTCACCCTGCTGATAAACTGGAAAAGATATGGACCGACTGGGAAGCATTTGCACAATATGCATTCAACAAATCACACTCCACCTGTTATGCATATGTAGCATATCAAACTGCCTTTTTAAAAGCCCACTACCCTGCTGAATATATGAGTGCCGTGCTCAACAATGCCGGCGCCATTGAAAAAATCACCTTCTTTATGGAAGAGTGCAAACGCATGGGTATAAAAGTATTGGGGCCAGACATTAATGAATCACAAATCGGTTTTGCTCCGAATAAGAAAGGTGAAATCCGTTTTGGTCTCGGCGGATTGAAAGGTGTGGGCGAAGCAGCGCTCGACAGTATTATTGAAGAACGCAACAAACGTGGCGCTTATAAAGATGTATTTGATTTTATTAAACGTATCAATCAGCGAACGGTTAATAAAAAATCACTGGAGAGTATTGTGTACAGCGGCGCTTTTGATTGCTTCACTGCTTATCACCGTGCACAATATTTTCATGTAATGCCGGGTGATACGGCCACTACTTTAGAACGCATCATCAACTTTGGCAATAAATTCCAAAACAATGTGCAGAGCAACAGCAATACCTTGTTTGGCGAAAGTATGATGATGGAAATTCCCACGCCAAAAATTCCGAATTGCGAAGAATGGACATTAACCCAAAAGCTGGATCATGAAAAAGAAATCACGGGTATGTTCATCAGTGGTCATCCACTGGATCATTTCCGTTTTGAAATGACCTATTATAAAATTATGAAGCTGACCGACTTTAATGAGTTTAAAGAAGCCATCACCCTTCATGCCAATCCGTTTCAGCAGTTCCGACTTGCAGGTTTGGTTACAGCACATAATCAGCGTGTCACCAAAACAGGAAAACAATTTGGCATTTGCACCATTGAAGATTACAGCGGCAATACCGAGTTTGCGTTGTTTGGTGAAGACTATGTGCGATTCAAAGATCATTTCACTGTTGGTTCCGTTGTGTTTGTAACCGGTGCTTTTAAAACAAGATGGAATAAAACAGATGAATTTGAATTTAAAATCTCCAATGTGTTATTGCTGGAAACGGTAAAACGTTCACTCACCCGGCAAGTAGTGGTTGACATTGAACCCAGGTTTGTTACAGAAGAAATGGTAAGCTTTATTGAAAAGAATATAAAAAAGAATCCCGGCAAGAGCAGCCTGCGCATCAACCTAACTGAGCCCAAAGAAAACTGGAAGATAAGCATGCTCACTGTTGAAAAAGGTTTTGAAATGAATGATGATATGGCTGAGTTTTTATTGAACCGTCCGGAGTTGGGTGTGAATGTGGTGGGTGTGTAGTTACAGATGGAAGCTGCAATTCAACAGTTTTTCATTGCGGAGCAATCCGGAAGAAAACCAAAATAATTTTTTGTAGCTTTATAGAACAAAAAGTAAACCATGAGCACAAGAGATAAATTAACTCAATTAATTGACAGTTTACCTCCTGAAAAACAGGAAGGGCTTTTGGGTGTTGTGGAAAATTATGTAAGTGCACAATATGACTTTGAAGAAGAATTTGAAGAAATGCCCGAAGAATGGAAACAAAGGCTTGAAAAAAGCAGGCAAGATGCAAAAGAAGGCAGAGTGAGACCATATGAAGAATTCAGAAAGGAATTGAGAAAAAGATATGAATTAGATGATTGAATTGATAATTACCAAAACCGCAGAAGAAGAAATCATTGCTATCTGCGAATTTCTTCTATACAAATTCGGCCCATCTTCGGTTGATAAATTTGAAAATTTCCTGAACACCAAAATTCAACATATTCACGAATTTCCTGACAGGTATCCCTTAATGAAAGATGGTACGGATATTAGAAAAGCTGTTGTGAACAAACGCTGTATCATTTGCTTTATACTTACAAAGGAAGCTGTAGTTATAATGAACGTTTTTGATACAAGAAGAAATCCGGGATTAATTATATAATGTCCTGAGAGGATTCTAATTCTGCATATCAATTCATCCAACCATTTCTCCCTTTTATCACTATTCTGACACTTCATCAAAATTTATTTGCTTTTCTTTAACCCATGAATCCTTATCAATCATCCAACCGCATCATCACTGTCGATGCACTCAGGGGCTTTGCCCTGCCCGGCATTTTATTTGCCCATTTTATTTTTTGGTACAGTGGTGCGGGCTTGCCCAATGAAGTGTACTCAAAATTTTCAGACCCAGGCAGTCAAATAGCAGGCGCTTTCAACGGCATTTTCATCTTTGGTAAATTCTTCACCTTCTTTTCCTTTTTATTCGGGCTGAGTTTTTACCTGCAAATGCAAAGCCTCCAGCACAAAGAAGAAAACTTTGTGCTGCGTTATGCATGGCGGCTGCTCATTCTTGGCGTAATAGGCCTCATGCATCATGCATTGTGGCGGGGCGATATTCTTTCCATTTACGTGCCGCTCGGCTTTATCTTATTATTTGCACGCAGGCTCAGCAACAAATGGCTGCTCATCATTGCACTGCTGTTATCATTTAATGTTCCTGCACGCATCATTGAATTGATTCACTTATTCAGCAATGCAAAAGCGCCGAATTTCAATGCACCGCCAGAAGGTATGGAAGAAGCCAAACGTTATTATGAGATTATCAAAAATGGTTCTTTCCCTGCTTTGATTAAAGACAACTGGAAAGCACTCATTTCCAAATTTGCATTTCAGTTTGGCAGCGGGCGCATTTACATTACCCTTGGTTTTTTTATGCTGGGCGCTTATGCCGGTCGTATGAAATGGTTTGAAACATTAGATGCTTCCAAACCCGTTATCAAACGCATCTGTAAAATCAGCGGTTTTACAACGCCCGGTGTAATTATTATTCCCATTGCTTTATTTGTTATTAATAATGCCATGAAGCTCGGATGGGAAAACAACCGCATCATGGGAATGCTGTTTAACTTTTTACTGGATAGCGCCAATACCCTCATGACCATTTTTTACCTCAGTGGTGTAACCATGCTTATGTACAAGGTTCGGTGGCAAAAAATCTTACATCCGTTAGCGCCCGTTGGTAAAATGGCCTTAACCATGTATTTGTCTCAAACAATCTTTGGCCTGATCCTCTTTTACCATATCGGCTTTGGCCTGTTTGAAAAAACATCACCAGGTATTAATTTTTTGCTGACCATACCGGTTTTTTTCATTCAAATACTCTTTTGTCGCTGGTGGTTAAGGCGTTTTAACTACGGCCCGGTTGAGTGGTTATGGCGTAGCCTCACCTTCGGAAAATGGTACCCGCTGAAGAAACAGCAGTTTAAGGCTGCCTGATTGGCAACATTGTCGGCTGCCTTACAATTTTACACTTGTAAACATTTGTGGATAATGACAAAGCATCAGTATCCGGTAAATGGACTTAAATTTGTCCTCCTCTTAAAAACAAAAAATTAAAGGAATAAATATGGCACAACAATTTACAGATGCAAACTTTCAAACAGAAGTACTTGCCTCCAACCAGTTAAGCGTTATTGATTTTTGGGCAGAATGGTGCGGACCCTGCCGTGCAATCGGACCCGTTATTGAAGAACTTTCAAAAGAATATGACGGAAAAGTAAAAGTGGGCAAACTCAATGTGGATGAAAACCCACAGGTGAGTATGAACTACGGTATAACTTCAATCCCTGCTATTTTGTTTGTAAAAAATGGACAGGTGGTTGATAAACTCGTGGGCGCACAACCCAAAGGCAATTTTGTAAAAAAGATTGAGCAGCACATGTAATGCAATCATTGTTAATGATACCAACCCGTTTCAAATTTGAAACGGGTTTTTTGTTTTCTTCACGGTCGGCCCGCTAAAAGCGGTCTGAACGGGAAGAAAAAAAAATAATAATATTACCAGCCATGTGCATTTGGCATCGTCCCTTGCGTCGCACATTTCATAGCCGGTGCAAATGGCATCAGTGGTTTCCATTTCATAACCCCCGCTAAAATTTAAAAATCTCGTAACTATTCAGTTCCAAAAGTAGCAATTAAATGTAAGGCATATAAAACGTTGTTGCCATTTTTTATTGCTGTGT